>JADHTT010000056.1 GCA_016784825.1 Campylobacterales bacterium | reverse complement strand
ATCGTAATCACCATAAGCTACATCAATACCCATTGCAGATATAGAATACTCTATATTGTCAGGTACATCTGTGCCATCTGAAAATGAACCCATACCTTTTGAGTATGCTATACCTAAATCAATTCCATTTATAGATTTACTTAATGCTAATGTAGTCTCTTCAAAGTTTAAAGATGTATCTCCTGGATAAGTAAATGCACAATAACTAAGATCATATCCAAAGCCAGATACTTCATTTGAATAACCAGCATAATAGTCTAGCTCTAAAGTACTATTTCCATATTTAACATTTGATGCCCATGTACCTGCATAGTATCCACCATTTGAAATATCAAATCCACCTTGAATAGCTGGGTCTTTAATATTTTGAGTCATACCTCTCCAGATATAATCTGAAGTTAATGCTACATTTGCACTTACTTCTGTTTGAGATGCCATTGCACTTGATGTACTTATTGATAAAGCTACTATTGCAGCTAAACTTAATTTTGTAATTTTTTTCATTTCTAGTGTCCTTTGTATTTTTATGTTGAAAGTATATATAAATAATGTAAATTAATAAATAGTTTAATTGTATATAAAATATACAGCTAGAAATTGATACAATATATTATGGAAAATTTTATATCTCTATCACCTGCATCAAAAAAAATTATTAAGGTCATTCAGCTAAGTGCATCGCTGAATGTAAATAGTATGATATTAGGTCCAATTGGTGTTGGTAAAAAGTTACTAGCAAATAAGATAAGTTCAAAAGCTTTAAAATTTGATATTAAGGAACTTGAAGAGTTTTTAATAAGTAAAAAGCTAAATCTTGATGAGTATAGTGAGATTATAGTATTTAATATAGATCAAGCATTAAATCCACTTGAGTTAATGGGTAAATTATCATCCCTTAAAGTGATTGCAACAGCACAATATGTACCAACTAGTTTGGATCAACATTTTGCAGTTAAGATAGAGATTCCACCATTAAAGGATAGAGAAGAGGACTTAGAAGAGTTAATTAGAAAATATGAAGATGAAGTTTCATTACTTATTGATCATAAACAAAAGCATAAAGATATTGAATATGATTTGTCGTCAAATGCTGTATCATTAAAGCGATCTATTTTCAAAGCGTATTTAATTGATGATATTGTTAATGATGATATTGAAGATGTAGTTTACAATTATGTATTAAAAAGATTAGATGATGATGGTGTAACATATAAAGAACTTTTAGCAACATTAGAAACATCATTATTAAAAGCAGTAAGTTATAAATATAAATCGCAATTACAAATATCAAATAAACTAAAGATTAATAGAATAACACTAAGGAAGAGGCTTGAAAAATATTTATAAAGATATGATTATGAAAGATTTAAATCCATTTTTATTATTTGATAGTGATGGTAAATTAGTAGATTATAATACATCTGCAGAATTTCTTCTTAATGATATAACAATTGAAGAACTATATAGTTTAGCACTAACATATGCTTCAAAAAGCTATGGGATAAATAACCAATATGTAGAACTAAAATATCCAAATGATAGCTATTATGCTGTGTCTATAGGATATATAGATGATATGAATATTGCACTTAGATTATTTAAAACAATAGAGCAAAATCAAATAAAGGATGTACAAGGGGATAAATCAATATATCAAACTGAAGATTTTAAAGATGTAAATCTATTTAGTTTAATCGATATATCTAAATCTTCTACGCTGTTGCAAAGCAATCTAAAGATTATAGAAGATTACGATATATCAATTCCAGAGATAAAATTAAAAATAAACAGTTTCATTTTGCTTCTTAATAGTTGTTTTAGCCATTTTAAAGATCATGAACTTTTAACAATTATTATCCGTATTAAGCTTGGTGAGTATCAAATGATAGATAATAAGCGCCATGGTATTATCTCATGTGAACTACAAAGTAATCAAGATATTGATACAAATTCTCTAGTTGAGCAAAAAGCCATAGATGCAAATGTAAATCTGTTTTCTACTAAAAAATCACTTATATTAGAATTTCCTATGTTTATAGCATAATTGTATAGAAAATATACAATTATGCTATTCCCCTTTTGGATAAAATATCTTATAATTTGATATATTAAATTTTAAGGATTAAAATGACACCAGAAATTTCTTATGTAATTGATACATTTTTTGCAATATTTGCATTTGTATTAATTATATTAATGGTACCAGGGTTCGCTATGCTAGAAGCTGGCTTAGTAAGAACAAAGAATGTTTCAGCAGTGCTGATGATGAACACAATGATATTTGCAGTAGCATCTTTAGGTTTTTTACTTTATGGATACTCAATAGCATTTGGAGATTTTGGATCTGATTCACAAAGTCAATGGGCTACATTTTTATTTCAAATGGCATTTGTAGGTAAAGTTGTAAATATTATGTCAGGCGGAGTAAGTGAAAGAGCCAAAGTATTACCTTTAGCATTATTTACTATTATTATGGCATCAGTTGTATACCCTCTTGTAGTAAACTGGTCTTGGGGTGCAGATATGTTAGATGGAACTATATTAGATCTTACTATGTATGATTTAGCAGGTTCAACTGTAATTCACTCTACAGGTGGATGGGCATTATTAGCTGCAATTATTATTATTGGAGCTAGAAAAGGTAGATTTACAAAAGATGGCGGAATTAGAGTAATCCCTGCATCAAATATTCCATTAGTAACTCTTGGGGCTTTTCTTTTATGGATTGGTTGGTTTGGATTTAATGGTGGTTCAGTAGGTTCAATTGCATCTAAAGAGAATGCAGATGCTGTAGCATTAACAATACTTAATACCAATACAGCAGGTATCTCTGGAGCAATTGTAGCAGCTATTATTATGTATGTAAAGTATAAAAAACTTGATATTACAATGGTACTAAATGGTGCTTTAGGTGGATTAGTAGCTATTACAGCTGGTCCAGATCTTTATGATATATATACGCCACTGTTAATTGGTGCAATTGGTGGACTAATAGTTGTATATGCTGTACCAATGTTTGATAAAATTAAACTTGATGATCCAGTAGGAGCTCTTTCAGTTCACTTAGTAAATGGTATTTGGGGTACATTAGCTGTAGGTATATTTGCAAGTGATGCAGCAAATGGTATTACATTTATGGGGCAATTAAAAGGTGTAATTGTTGTAGGTATATTTGCTTTTGTAAGTTCTTATATATTATTATACATAATCAACAAAGTTATGCCATTAAGAGCAAATGAAGAAGAAGAGTCTGAAGGGCTAGATGTACATGAGTGTGGTGTGGAAGCATACCCAGAATTCAAAAGGGCTTTCTAAAGCATCTTTCTTGAACTAAGCTATAAATCTACTTTATTAAGCCCTTTTGGGTTTTATATTTGGATTTTAAAATTTAAATAAAAATAGGAATTAAAATATGAAAAAAATAGAAGCAATAATCAAGCCATTTAAACTTGAAGATGTTAAAGAGGCTTTAGCCCAAGCTGAGATTACAGGTATGACAGTATCTGATGTAAAAGGATATGGTAGACAACAAGGTCACTCTGAACTATACAGAGGGGCTGAATATGTAGTAGACTTTATTCCAAAAGTAAAGCTTGATATAATTGTATCAGAAGAAAATGTAGAAAAAGTATTAGAAATTATTACACAAAATGCAAGAACTGGTAAAATTGGTGATGGTAAAATATTTGTATCATCAATAGAAAAAGTAGTAAGAATTAGAACAGGAGAAGAGGATAGAGAAGCTCTATAAGAGCTTCTACTTTTCATCTTTTAATCTAAAAGATAACAATAGTGCAAAACTTAATAGCACTATTGTGAAACTATATAAAAAAGTATAGTTTGTTAATTGTAATATAAGTCCCCCAGCAATAGAAAAAAACATTCCAAATGATACAATATTTGTCTGAAGTGCGGTATATACAGGTCTTTTTTCTTCAGGCGCTAGTATAAGTATTAAGTTTCCAGAGGCAATTCTATTTCCATCCATTGAAGCACCTATAATTAAAAATATAAACATATACATATAAAGATTTGATGCTACAAAAGCTAAAGATATTGCTAAAATAGTCATACTAATTGTGATATGTGCTGTAAGTTTATTTAGACCATTGCCACTTAGTTTTGCCCATACTATATTTGAAAACATAGCTCCTATCATTTGTGCAGTTATTAGTAAACCAATCGCAGTACCATCTAAATTAATATTTGCACTAGCATCTATAATAATAAATGGCAAGGCAAAAAGGTAAGAATATGCTAAAAGAAATGTAAATACTTGTATTTTTAATTGATGATCAGATTTTAAAATTTTAAATGCATTTTGTAAAAATAATTTAAATGATTTTTCTTTTGTGGCAACTTTTTCTTTAATAGGTTCTGCAACAGTACCAATTGCTAAATAACCAAAGCCCATAATAAAAGCAGATGCTACAAAAAGATATCCATAGCTTTGTGGTGCATCATAAACTTCTAATATATATCCAGCAGCAGCTCCACTAATTAATGCACCAAGTCCAGAGAAGAATTGTCGTGCTGACATAGTTTTTCCTCTAAATTTATGTGTAAATATTTTTGCAATAATTTCTCTAAAATATATAGCACCAAATCCAGCTGAAAATGAAAATATAAATAATCCAAACCCAATACACCAAAGTGTAAGAGTAGGGTGATTGTCACCAAATATTAGTATCGCAATACCTATAAAAAGCCAAGAAAAAAATCTAGTGGTTAATACTCTTCTGAAGTATTTCATCATTTTAGGATAACTTTGGGCATGAAATGCAGCATAAAGTTGCACTAATATTGCTCCACCTCTTAAAAGTGATGAAAATAGCCCAATTAAAATTGGACCACCACCAAAATGACTAATCATAAGTGGTAAAATAGTATGAGGTTCAGCTATGGTTGTACCAATAGAAAGAAAAAAACCATGTAAAATATTCTTTACATGGTCACTTTTTTTATTGGCTGGTATTTGTTTTTGCTCCATTATTCCCAATCAAGTAGTCTTTGTTGACCTTTTAGGTTTCGTATATGAGTTACATCTTGGCTCATCTCAATTACACCTCTATATGTGCCATCTTCATCTCTAATAGCAAAGTATTGTATATGGATAAACTTACCTTTAAATTCTATCCAAAACTCTGCATCATCTTTGCGACCTGCTTTAAATTCTCTTAAAATCATCAATACTTGATCGACAGATTTTGGTGGATGACAAAACTTAACTTCTCTTCCAATAATTCCTGCACTTCTTGGGAATACTCTATTATCTCCTCTATTGTAGAATAGTACAATATCATTTTCATCAACATAAGTTAAATCAACAGGCATAAATTGAAGCATTAAGTTTAGTTGATCTTCAAGAAGCCAACCCTCATTTAATCTAATTCTTCCATCAAGAGAAAATGGTAGTTTTCTCCTTTTTTTATCTTGTCCTGGATGGATATATTCAGGATATGATGCAGGTGCTTTTTCAAACATCCAACCAATTTCATCATCAGATGCAGAAATTTCTTTCCAATCATCATCGTTTAACATAGTCATTGCATTTGGTAAAAGTCTATGCTCTTCAACTTGCATAATATGCTCTAAGCTTTTAAATACCGCTTGAGTATTTTGACTAATAGCAACAATATCTTCATCTTTTATGGATTGATTTGTCTGCTTAATCTCATCTCTAATTTGATCATGAAATGCCCACATATTTTGAGAAGGACTAGTCCACCCATATTTTTCTAAGTATGGGAAAAGTTGATTCTCTTTTCTTTGCCAATGAAGTTCAACTTTACATAATTTTTCCCAAAATATTTTAAATGCATCAAAATTCTCTTTAATATTTAGATTATTAATATTTTCAATTAATTCTCTTACTAATTCATTTTCCTCGTAGTATACTCTACAAGGATGACCCGCTACTAATCCAGTTTGATGTTCATTGTTTATAAATTCACTCAATATATATACCTTTTATTTAATTTGGAAAAATGATTGAACCCATTTTTTTTCACTATCTAGTTCTATTTTAATTTTTGCTATTATTTTTTGATCTTTACTCTTAATAATCACATGGTTATCATCTATACTTATATGCTCTTTTCCCCATCCTTTATCAAGTTGATCCAGTCTGCTATAGACTTCAGTAATGGGTGGCTTCTCTTTTACATCGGAACCTTTCATATGTATCTGAAATCCACCAATTCTTTTTTCAAGATAATATGGGCTATATTTTCTTATTTCAT
>JADHTT010000055.1 GCA_016784825.1 Campylobacterales bacterium | reverse complement strand
ACTATTATGGAAAAAGGTAAGATTTGGTCTAAGTGCTGGTAGAGTTCAAAGTGTAGCAGTTAGAATTATTGTTGATAAAGAGAGAGAGATCAAAGCATTTAATCCAGAGGAATTTTGGAAAATTAAACTAGATTTTAAAGATCCTGAATTTAAAGCTGAATTAGCAAAAATCAATGGAAAAGCTAAAAAGATAAAAAATGAAGATGAAGCAACTAAAATTAAAACATCTTGTGAAGCTGGTAATTATCTTCTAGAGGATGTTGAAGAGAAAAATAGTAAAAGAAATCCTGCTGCTCCATTTACAACTTCTACTTTACAACAAGAGGCAAGTAGAAAAGCTGGTTTTTCTGTAAAACAAACTATGATTGTAGCTCAACAACTATATGAAGGTGGTATTAATGTAGTAGGACATACTGGTGGTCTTATTACATATATGAGAACAGATAGTGTAAACTTATCAAATACTGCAACAACTATGGCAAAAGAGGTTATAGAATCTGAATATGGTGCAGAATATGCATTAAGTAAACCTAGACACTACAAAAGTAAGGCAAAAGGTGCACAAGAAGCACATGAAGCCATTAGACCTGTAAACCTTGCTCTTAAGCCATCTGATGTTAGAGATTATCTAGATCATGCCCAATATAAACTATATAGTTTAATCTGGAAAAGAACTATTGCTACACAAATGGCACAAGCAGTTATTGCAAACACAACTTATAGGATTATTGCAGGTCAAAATCAAGAGTTTGAATTCCAAGCCAAGGGTAATAAAATTGTATTTGCTGGATTTATGAAAGCTTATACAGAGGGTAGTGACAATCCAGAAGCAGCCTTAGATAATACAGAAAAGTTTTTACCATCAGTACAACAAGGTACAATTTTGGACCTTGAAAATCTTGAGACAGAACAAAACTTCACAAAACCACCTGCTAGATATACAGAAGCTAGTCTTGTTAAAAAATTAGAATCTGAAGGTATTGGAAGACCATCAACATATGCTCCAACAATATCTACTATTCAAGCTAGAGATTATATAATTAAAACTGAAGATAAAAAACTAGCACCTACACCTATTGGAGAAGTTGTAAATGACTTCTTAGTTGAGCATTTTCCACATATTGTAGATTTAGGATTTACAGCACATGTAGAAGAAGAGTTTGATGATATTGCCGAAGGTAAAATTGCATGGCAAACTGTAATGCAAGAATTCTATGGTGATTTTGATAAAGCAATCGAAGATAAATTAGAAAATGCACCTAGAGCAAAATTTGCAGAAGCTAGAGAAGTTGGTATAGACCCTAAAACTTCAAAAAGAATTTTTGCATCTGTTGGTAAGTATGGTCCATTTGTTCAACTTGGACATAAAGATGATACAGATGAAGATGGCAAAGAGATCAAACCAAAGTTTGCAAGTATTCCAAAAACAATTAGTGTAGATAGAATCACATTAGAAGAATCTCTTGTATTATTACAACTGCCAAAAGTTTTAGGAGAAGATGAAAATGGAAATGATATTAAAGTTAATATTGGTAGATTTGGTCCATATCTTCAGATTAAAACTGAATACTTTAGTCTAAAAGAAGATGACCCATATACTATTGAACTTTCTCGTGCTAACGAAGTAATTAAAGAGATGAGTGAAGCTAAAGCTAAAGCTCTATTAAAAGATTTTCCAGATCATGAGACACAACTTCTAATAGGAAGATATGGTCCTTATATAAAACAAAAAAAGAAAAACTTTAAATTACCAAAAGATTTAGAAGAGGAACAAATTAAAGCCCTTACAATAGAAGAGGTAAATGAAATCATCAAAAATCAACCAACTAGTAGAGGTGGACGAAAAAAAACAACTGCAAAAAAGACCACTAAGAAGAAAACTACAAAAAAAGAAGATGATAAATAGTATTAAAATTGGTGTACTTTCTGATAGTCATAGAAAAAGTACACTTACATATGAAGCTATAGAGCATCTAAAATCTAAAGATATTGCATATATAATACATGCTGGTGATTTAGAAATCAAAGAAAATCTTGATCTTCTACAAAATTCAAATTTACCATATGTTAGTGTATTTGGTAATAATGATCACAACTTAATAAAATATTCTCATCAATATAAGATCAAACAAGAACCATATTACTTTAAAATTAAAGAGTTCACATTTAAACTAATGCATTTGCCATTTTATCTAAATGGGGATACAGATATTGTAATTTCAGGACATACTCATATGTTTGAAGAAAACTTTATAAATGGAACATTGTTTATCAATCCAGGTGAAATATGTGCACGAAATAAAAATCTAACCGAATGTGTATTGTTAGAAATTACGTCAAATGAATATATTATAGAGTATAATTATAAAAAACCAGAAGATAAAGTCTGGCAAACACAAACTATGAAATATGAAAGATAAAATGGAAAAAACAAAAAAAGTATACTTATGTGCTATTTGTAATATTGAAAGCGGTACATGCAAAGAAGACTGTAAATTCTGTACACAAAGTGTCAAATATAAAGCAGATATTGAACGATATAAAAGAAAAGCTATTGATAATATCGTTCAAGAAGCAAAACAAGCAAGAGAAAATAAAGCTATTGGTTTTTGTTTAGTTACAGCTGGAAAAGGTCTTGATGATAGTAGACTTGAATTTGTATGTGAAGCTGCAAGTGCAGTAAAAAAGCTTGATCTTGGTTTAAAGATTATTGCTTGTAATGGAACGGCTACTGTTGAACAACTAAAAGAATTGAAAAAAGCTGGTGTTGATAACTACAATCATAACTTAGAAACTTCAAGAGACTTTTACAAAGAGATCTGCACAACTCATACATGGGATGAAAGATATCAAACTTGTCTAAATGTCCATGAAGCAGATCTAAAATTAGTAACAGGTGGTATTTTTGGTTTAGGTGAAAGTGATGAAGATAGATTATCTATGATAAAATCTATTGCATCACTAAATCCAATGAATGTACCAATTAACTTTTTCCATCCAAATGAGGCTTTACCATTAGTGAAAAACTCTATTACTAGAGAGAAAGCATTTGAGTTAATTACACAAGTTAGGCAGATGGTTCCAAATGCTCATAAAATTATGGTTGCAGGTGGTAGAGAGATCATATTTCAAGATGAACAATATGATCTATTTGATTATGGGGCAAATTCTATTGTTGTAGGAAACTATCTTACAACAGCTGGAAAAGTTGCATCAAAAGATATTCAAGAGCTTCAATCTAGAGGATTTACAATAGCAACATCTTGTAATGGATAAGCTAACAAAGGTAATATAAATATGTCAAATGATATCTCAATAATTATTACATTATCAATTATAATATTTATATCACCTCTAATATCTAGAAAAATTAAATTACCTATAATCCCTACAGAGATTATCTTAGGTTCAATAGCTGTATCTTTAGGTTTTATATCTGATAATTACATATTTACACTAGTAGCAGAGCTTGGATTTTTGTATCTTATGTTTTTAGCTGGACTAGAAGTTGACCTTCAAAAACTAATTAAAATACCAATTGAAACTCTTAAGCTTGGTATGAAATATATTATTTCATTATACATTTTATCTATAATTATCACACTATATTTTGATTTATCAAAAGTCTTTATTATCGCTATGCCACTTATATCAATTGGACTTTTAGCTGCTCTAAAAAAAGAATATAAAGATCAAGAATGGATAAGCCTTGCTATTACTATAGGTTTAATAGGGGAAATTATATCTATTATAATACTTACACTTACGAGTGCAATTTTAGAATATGGTATGGGGACACAACTATATAAAACACTTGCCTTACTATTAATGGTATTTGTAACAATTATGATTATATATAAACTATTTAGATATATCCTATGGTGGAATCCAGAAATCAAAACGAAATTAATGCCCCAAAATGATCACTTAGAACAAGATATTAGAATATCTATGGCAATATTTTTTATTATGATAGCTATTATGCTTTATTTACATTTAGAGATTGCGCTTGGTGCCTTTATTGCAGGGTCTTTCATAGCAACTTTCTTCAACCACAATGTTGATCTTCCCAAAAAACTAGAACACTTTGGTTTTGGATGGTTAGTACCTATATTTTTTATATGGGTTGGTAGCTCATTTAGTATAGGATCTTTATTTATTAATAATCTAATATCAACATCAATGTTAATTGTCTTAGCTATGTTCTTTATTAGAATAATAAGCTCAAGTGTATTTATTACAAAGTATGGAGTTAAACAATCATTACTTCTTGGACTATCTCATTCTATGCCATTGACATTACTAATTGCAGTTGCTACACTTGCATATCATAGTGATTCTATATCACACTTCTATTTTTTAGCCTTTATCTTAGCATCAATGATTGAGGTATTTATTGGAATGATAGTAATTAAAATTGTTAATAATTTTAAAAATTAATTGTTGTTAGATTATTTTCATATTCAATATTATGCTTATCGATATTTTTATGGTATTGAATAACTATTCTAAAGTAGTTTTCTTCAGGATGATCTGCAATAGTAATTGATTTAATATCACCATTACTCTTTGGTTTTACTATTTTAGTTATAATTTTTTTACTACCCTTATAATCCAAAACAATCTTTTTCTCTTTTGTTATTTTAAAATATCTAAAAAGTTTGTGATTTGATATATTCAGTATACTCTTTTGTGCATATAAAGCAATCTGTAAAAATTCAAACGGCTTAATAGTTTCCTGTAATTTTTCTTCTAATATTGACTTCTCTTCAATATACGCTTCTGTAGCAACAAATGGATTTTCTCTAGCTTGTAGAGTAATAGCAACTATAAAGATTAAAATAAATTTTACTAGATTCATTCTGGCTCCAAATTTTTTAATTCTAAGAATTCTTTTTGTAGTTTAGCATTTTCATATTGAAGTTGTCTAATTTCATAATTTAAATTTGACTTTTTAATCTGTAATGTTGAATATACAGTGTATGAATTTTTGCTTTCAAAAGCAAGATAAGATATATAAAGAGCAAGTACAACTGTACTTACTACAGAGATAGTAGCAACCTTTAAAAACTGATTGTCTTGTTTTAAAGATAGCTTCATTTGAAATTTATAAAATTACTTTTTTGAAAAAGGTTGCTTACCTAAGTATTCTGAATAACCAATCTCAGCACTAATTTCTAATAATCTATTATATTTAGCGATTCTATCACTTCTGGCTGTTGAACCAGTTTTAATTTGACCACAGTTAAGAGCTACAGCAAAATCAGCAATAAATGTATCTTCAGACTCACCTGATCTATGTGACATAACACAATTATAGTTATTTCTTTGAGCAAGTCTAATAGTTTGCATAGTTTCAGAAACTGAACCAATTTGGTTTGGTTTAATTAAAATTGAATTTGCAATACCTTTTTGGATACCTTCATTTAAAATTGAAGCATTTGTAACAAATAGATCATCACCAACTAGTTGAACTTTATCTCCTAGTTTTTCAGTTAAAATCTTCCAACCATCCCAATCATCTTCACTTAAACCATCTTCAATTGAAATAATTGGATATTTTGCACATAAATCAACATAATAATTTGCTAACTCTTCACTTGTAAGCTCTCTATTTTCTGATTTTAAAACATAAAGACCAGCATCATTAATAAGTTCAGATGCAGCTACATCAAGTGCTATACAAATTTGCTCACCAGCTTTATATCCAGCTTTTTCAATAGCTTCCATTATTACTGTAATAGGCTCTTCATTTGATTTTAGGTTTGGAGCAAATCCACCCTCATCACCAACTGCTGTTGATTCACCCATACCATCAATAATTTTTTTAAGATTGTGGTAAACTTCAGCAGAAGCTCTTAGACCCTCTTTAAAATCCTCAAAACCAACTGGCATTACCATATATTCTTGAAAATCAACAGAGTTATTTGCATGCTCTCCACCATTAATAATATTTAACATTGGTACTGGAGTAGTCATTGCATTTGCTCCACCTAAATATCTATATAATGGAATATTTAATGACGCAGCAGCAGCACGCGCAACAGCCATTGATACACCTAAAACTGCATTTGCTCCAAGTTTACCATAGTTACTTGTACCATCAATATCTTTCATAGTTGCATCAACTTCTGCTTGATTAAATGGGCTTAATCCCATTAATTCTTCAGCAATTTGAGTATTAACATTTGCAACAGCTTGCTCTACACCTTTACCCATATATCTATCGCCACCATCTCTTAGT
>JADHTT010000054.1 GCA_016784825.1 Campylobacterales bacterium | reverse complement strand
GGATTACCAAAATCATCTAATGTATAGTTATCAGTTCCTGCATATATCTTATCTCCATCAAGTGGATTTGTTGGTATGTGGAATCTATTTCTTACTACATAAACACCTTTAAAGTCTTTATCTTTTGGATTATCCCAAGTTAGTTTTACCTTACATTTTTGTTCCGAAACTTCTAGCCTTGTAATAGTATTAACTGGATGGTTTCTTTTGTCTATATAGTTGACAATTAATTTTACAGCAGTATCATTATGCCATTTTACTAAATGATTTTTAATGTTTGAAGATGTTGGTTTGATTATAAATCTAGGGTTTATATTTTTATTATGCAGGTCTTCTAGCGCAATTGTAGAATACTTATCAAATATAAATTTATGTGTTTTTCTAGATGAGATATCGGTATGACTTACCTCATATCCAATAAATTCAATCCTATCTCTATGCTGAATAGATTCATAAGATATCTCTTCTATATCTGCAAATTCTACATTGTATCTAATATCTTGCTTTGTTTTAGATGTACTTTTGTTCTTAATTTGGATATAACAATCTGTAATTACTGTTTTATCATGCTCTGGTAAAGATGATAGATCAAACTCCATAAGACCATAGATCTTATTATTATCTTGATCGAATCCACAAATAAGTTCATCATAATTTACATTTTCATTAGATATTGAGGCAGTAGTAGTTGCTACTATCTCTTTTGTCTTTGGTGGCATTGTATATGTAATGTCAATATTTGGTCTATAGTGTAGTCCCCCACCAAACTTACCATATCCAAGATCAAACATCATCATTTGTGAATCTCGACCATCTGGTAATGTTGTTGGTCCATGAATTTTGAATACTACACTTTGATGTTGTAGTTGTTCTTGAAAAATTTTCTTTTCTGATTCATTTAAAATCCAATGACTCCAAATCCCTTGAGTTAGTTTTTCAGATGGAATTGAAGCTCCTAAGGTTTCAATATGGATTGCATTATCAATTTGATCAAAATCTGTAAGTTCAGATATACTATCTTGATCTACAAAAGAGATTTTCCATTCACCATATTTTTCAATTTTTGCATTTACCCTATTTAATGGATATAGTGAAATTGATATATCTTTAATAATTGCATTTTGTGGAATACCACTTAGGTCATATTTCATAACACCATAGCTTTTCCCTTTGCTTTTATTTACCCCAATAAATAAAGAATTTATACCAAAATGTTTTAAATTTGTCTCTTTCATTTTTTGTGCAACATACCCAACGTCATTTGGTTTTGCAAAAAGTGTCTTACTAAATTCATTGAAATCAAGAGCAGTTTTAGCTTTAGTTTTAGGAGCGAATGGTGACTTGATTTTAGTAGCATTATTTACAGCTCTTATATAGTAATAGTATGGAGTATTACTTTTTAGTTGTACATCTGTAAAACTTCTATTGTAAGTTTGGCATACTAAGTTTTTTTCAGTACATGATCTTTTATTTTCAATATTTCGATATATTTCAAAATAAATCTCTTTTGTATCTGGATAATCCCATGATAAACTAATTTCATTTTGTGTACATCTATCTATACAAAATTTGTCTATAGTGTGTGGAGCTTTTTTTGAATGATTTTGAGCTTCGCTTAATGTTCTTAATAATGCAGGGATATTTTCATCAATTGATTCTTGCATATTTTGCATAAAATCTGGAATATTTCTAGTACCAACTTCAACTACTATTGCGATAATACCTTTACTATAGTAATACTCTCTTCCACTACCTGAAATAAGTTTAGTAGGTGGCTTACCTCTATGTATACCATATTTTCTACCAGTTACTTTATGTATTTCATGATTCATATTTGCACAAATAGTATTTAAAGCTGTACCATTATATTCTGATTCATGATTAAATTTATGAGCAGGGAAGAAAACATTTCCTTGTGAATGGTAGTCAAGTGCAATAGTTATATTTTCATGATTATCTACAAAGTTTTTCATAGCAGTTGTTTCTGGCTCACTAAAAGGGTGTGGACCACTATGTACATTTGAAGATGTGTCTTTTGACTTTTGATATCCAATAGAGAAGTTTCTATTTAAATCAACTCCAAATGTTCCATCACCATTGTCTCGTCTATTTTTTCTCCAAAATGAGAAGTGTGTACGACTATATTCAAAACCATCAGGATTAAGACACGGTACTATATAAAGAGTATTATTTGTTAATGTTTGTTGTATAGATGGATTTGATAAATGGTTTTCAAGAATATAATCTATAAATGCAACACCTAATTCATTTCCAATCCACTCTCTAGCGTGAACTGTTCCTGTATATAGCATAGCTGGTTTAAGATCTGCGTGTTGTACATCTAGAGATATAGTAGCAAGCATTATATCTCTATTTTCCCATGTCTTACCAATAGATTCTATTTTGATAAGATCTGGGTATTTGTTTACACAATTTTCAAGAAAATCACATGTTTGTTGATATGATTTATATTGTTGTTTCAATTAATAACCTAGTTTCTAAAATTTGCCCAAGCAGATGAAATTTTATCTACTAGTTTCTTTGTGATACCTTTGATATTTATTAGAATTGCTGGTGACTGATCAAGTACACCAACTATATCTTCTGTAGAACCAATTTCATCAACGATCTTATCAAATTTTTTATTTCCAATTCCATCAATTGATGTTAAAACTTCTTTTAGTTGTTCTGTTGAAACTGCTTTAGTTTGTATTGATTCTTCATCTTCATTCTTATCTGGATTAGGTGTATTCTCTTTTGTAAGATTTGGTACTTTCATAGATTTTAAGTTTTCTAAAGAAAGATTATCTTGATAGTTCCATTTTTCACTTGGCCATTCTTCTGACCATCTTCTTTTTACATCATAGATTTTATATTCTTCGTCTAATTCATGTAAATATCTTTCACCATCACCATACATCTTCTTTTTGTTTCCAAAATAAGCACCATCATAACTTGAATCATACTTACCAAATGTAATATGTCTCATTGTTCGTAAAAGATCAGGAGAAATTTTACCTAACTCTTCCCAGTTAAACATAGGACAATGTGGTTTTCTAAATCTACCTTCACTTAATGACCACATAATATATTGACCAATCCAGTCTCTAATATAAGGGAATGCTGCAAATGCTGTTGCACATTCTAAAATTCTTGGAACTCCATCTTTCCCATAAGCTACATCACATGCCCAATATTCTGCTTTTGCATCTTTTGAAACTTGAACTGCAAGATCAAGTACATTTTTTGGCACATCTGAGTAGTCCATAGAACCACCTTGAGATGTATTTGTTAACCATTCACCTTCAGGGGCTCTTCTCCAGAATGCACATACAGGTTTATGACCAATAAGCATAACTCTAATATCTGCTTCCATAGGTACGAAGTCTTGCATATACATAGGGTGGTATTTTTTCTCTTTGAAAAGATCAACCGCTTCTTTTTCATTATCAACTTTATGTACAAAATATCCACCATAGTTTGATGGTCCATATGATTTTTTAATAATTTTTGGATATTCACATCTTTCTAGGAATTTATATGCATTTGGTCTATTGTAATAAATATATGTTTTAGGGATTGGCAGGTCATATTTCCAAGCAAATCTAGTTACATTTTCTTTTGATTTATTTGAAAACTGAGTATCTAAAGATGGTATAAATCTTACATGAGGTAATTCTCTTGCGATTTCTCTAAAAGTTTCATATGCAGTAGCTGGAATATTTCCAATTAAAACATCAATCTTTTTCCTTTTTACCTCTTTAATAAATCTATCTTTATCGTCTCCCCAGTGGTAAGTTGCAGTTTCGATTTTGTTTGGCCAACCTTTAAAGTTTGAGTGATCAAAAAATCTTAATACATAGTCCATGTATAAGAATCCAAGTGTTGGTAAGTCTTTGTTCTTTAGTGCCATATTTCTTCCTTTTTTAATTTATTTTTTCGTTTTTCTATCTATTAAATCTACAATTAGATCTATTTTTTTATCATTAAAGTTTAATCCCATCTCTTCTTGAGCCGGAGTAGCAAAAGCTGGAATACCATTTACTTCAAGTACAACATATTCCTCTTTCTCTTGATCATAAATAATATCAACACCACCAATATCAACACCGCATGCTTCACAAGCTCGTGTGGCAACATCTACAATTTCATCATTAGCCTCTCTTAAAAATACAGAACCACCGCTTGTCACATTGGTTCTCCAATCAGTTCCACCAGCTTTTCTACCATAGCAAGATACAAATTGTCCATCAACAATGTCAACTCTAAAGTCTGTGTTATCATATTTTATGAATTTTTCTACATAAAAATATCTTAAATCCATTTGATTTAAAAAAGGCATAAGCATATCAAGGTTTGCTTCAGATTCAATTTTTGTAAGTCCAACTCCACCCCAACCATCAGTTGGTTTATAAACCATTTTATCCCATTTTTTAATGATCTTTTTAAGTTGATGGCCATCATCTCTGTGACAAAGTTTATAATCTGCTGTTGCAATACCATGATTTCTTAATATAAATGATGTATGAAATTTATCTTCAGTTAGTGCAAATGAATCATAAGAGTTAATCATAGGGATGAGTCTATCTAGTGCTTTGTAAATATATGTTTGGTATTGTGTTTGTTCACCAGCATTATACGAAAAGAAAAGATCAAGATTATTTAATTTATAATCTTTTTCAGATTTTTTTGATATCCATTTTGGATCTTGTGGACAAAATAGCTTACCATTTTTTGAATATGCATGTCTAAGATTAAGATGGGCAATTGTCTCAATACCTCTATCTTTTAATAATTTGATCATCTTGTCTTGAATTTCAGGTCCACCACTATTTTGGTAAAGCCACATACCAATTGTTCTATTATTATTTGCCATTATATCTCTCCTTGTAAAATTGAAGTTAAAATTTTATTTATCATACCTATTCTTTGCTCAAAACTACTTTTTAATGCTCTTTCTTTAATTGTATGATCACCATCACCAAAAGGTCCAAATCCATCAAGTGTAATCACGCCACAAGATGCAACATGATTTGCATCACTAACTCCACCTCTGCGTTCTGTTGGGATTAAACTATCTGTAACTTGTTCTAATTTCTGCAAAAATTCTAATTGATTTTGATTTGGTTCCATTACATCTCTTTGAATTAGTCCATTTAGTGTTGATTTTGTACCATCAACAAAGCTTGTATTGGTGATTGCCTTAAGCTGCTTAAGAAGTCTATCTCTTTCACTATTTAGTGTATATCTTATCTCAAGAAGAAGTTCACATTTTGGTGAAATTGTATTTGCTCCAATACCACCAGTAATTTTACCTACATTTACAGTTGTACCAATCTCAAGGTTTGTCAGTTTTGTTAATTCTTGGAGTTTATAAGATGCCTCTAGGTTAGCATTAACACCTTTTAAGTAGCTTGTACCTGCATGTGCTGCCACACCCTCAATAGTTATAGTATATGTACCTACACCTTTTCTACCAGTTACAACTTCAAGATTTTCACCTGCTGCTTCAAATACAAAACAATAGTCATAATTTTTTGCTAATTCTAAAGTGATAAATTTACTATCATCACTTCCAGTTTCTTCATCTGATACTAGAAGGAAGTCAATATTATTTATTTGTTTAGTTTGAGAGTGTAAATTTCGGAGTGCTTCAAGTGCTACAATGTTTCCACCTTTCATATCACAAACTCCTGGTCCATAGATCCAATTTTCATCTTCTCTAAAACCTTCAAATGCACCATATGGAAATACTGTATCGTTGTGACCTAAAAGTAAAATTTTAGGTCCAGTTGTTTTAGGTGTTGTAAATAAAAGGTGATCACCAATTAAATCTCGTTGGTATCTTGTAGTACTAAATCCTATCTCTTCAAGCCATGATTGCATCTGTAAGCCAACCTTATCCACACCTTCTTTGTTGTGTGTATAAGAGTTAATCTCAATAATATGTTTTAAATCTTGTAAATAATGCACTTCTCACTCCTTAAAATTTAGCGCATTCTGGCCTTTTGAGGCAACAATAAATAGCTTATACTAATTTAATCTTTTTTTACCTGCTATAATTCTTCTTAATGCATTTAATCTAATAAATCCTTCAGCATCTTTTTGATTATAAACTTCATCCTCTTCAAAAGTTGAATGTGCTTCGCTGTAAAGTGACATATCTGATTCACGACCAACTACAGTTACATTTCCTTTATAAAGTTTAACTTTTACATTACCTTGAACATATTTTTGTGTACAATCAATTGCAGCTTGTAGCATTTCTCGCTCAGGTGAGAACCAGAATCCATTGTATATTAGTTCTGAGTAT
>JADHTT010000053.1 GCA_016784825.1 Campylobacterales bacterium | reverse complement strand
GATGTATGAGGGTGAGAGTAGTACAAATATATCTTTTTTACAATCAGGTTTAGCTAGAGTGTATAAGATGGATAAGTTTGGTAATGAGATATTTTTATATCATATATATAAACATCAACTAATTACAGAATTATCTGCACTAAATGAGAATGTTATTACATGTGTATCAAATATATCTATAGATGAAGATACAATTATTATTGATATTGATTTCAATAAATTTAGAGATGACTTTATCTATACAAATATATTAACTACAAACTTTTTGCAAGAGGTATTTGCAAAAACACAGAAGCTTCAATGTGTAGTAAACAGAGAATTAGTATTTGATTCAATGGCAAAAGTAGCACATTTTTTAAGTGAAAACCTAGAAATGTTTAATAAATTAAAGCGTACAGAAGTTGCACTATTGCTACATCTTCAGCCTGAAACATTATCAAGAGTTGTTAAAAAGCTACAAAGACAAGAGCTAATAGGTATGGAAGTGAAAAAAGTTTTTATCGTTGATGAAGATGGCTTAAAGAATATATTTCAAGGGGTTTAGGTGAAGACAAGTAATAGTATATCAAGAAAAATAAAAATAGCTGGAGCATTATTAGCTATAGTGATTTTTACAGTAATTGGTGTAACAATTCATATTAATAATAAAACATCAAAAGATGCTACTATTATTAATATGGCAGGTAAGCAGCGTATGCTTACACAAAAAATGGCAAAAAATATATTTTATATACATAATACTAGTCAATATGATTTTAGAGAATTAGATGCTGCTTACGAACTTTTTTCAAAACATTTATATATGTTATCAAATGGTGACTACAAAAATGGATTATATGTAGTAGAAGATGAGTCTATTAATAATCAACTTATTAAAGTAAAAAAGATGTGGCAAGAGTTTAGTGCTAATATTATTAGCTTTAAACATAATAAATTGACAGGTCAAGATAATAATCTTTTAGTAAAAGCCATATATGATTCAAATGGTGATCTTCTTTATGAGATAGATAAATTGGTTGGTATGTATACAACATACAGTGAAAGTCAAATTGCTTATATTATTTCATTTCAATACTATGCAGGATTATTTTTATTGATATTATTAGTATATGTATTAAATGCATTAAGAAAAATTGAGCTAAAAGTTAATAACTTTTTGGAATATACAAAAAGTTTAGCAACAACTACAGATATAACAGATGTAAAAGTTCAAGAGCTTGAGGTTTATGATGCTTCAGAATTTGAAGAAGCTTCATCGTCTTTAGGTTGCTTTATAAATAAAGTAAATAGTGTAGTAGAAGAATCACAAAAAGCATCTGCTAAGTTAGAGCAGATCACTGATGAATTTAATGAAGTATTAAAAACTATGGAAAACGCAGCAATTCTTGCAGATGATATTGATAAAAGTGAAGATATGATTATAGAATCTAATGAGGAACTATTACAATCTACACAAAAACTTCAAAAGTTAAAGGCTCAGCTAGATAAATTATTGCAAAGTTGTCAATAGTTAGAGTAGCTAAATAAAAAATTATGGCTATATGTTACATTATGTTACATATAGCTTTTACTATTCAAATACATTAAACTTTCCCCTATCTATCGTACTTACATACATAAGTAAGTATAATAATACTAATAAGAATAAATGAAGACAAAAAATGTCCTAAATCTAAACTTAAAAAACTTGACTAACGTCAATTACTTAATATATTAAAAGATATATAATTTTGATGTTAGAGATTTTATTGATCAGCAATAAGATATTCTAGAGATATAATTAAGGAGAGAAATATGGCACTTTCAAGAAGAGATTTTCTGAAAAGTTCAGCAGCAGCTTCTGCAGCAGCAGCAATTGGTATGAGTGTACCAGCGAAGATGCAAGCAGCAGCAGCAAAAGCTGATAGTGATTGGAGATGGGATAAGGCAGCTTGTCGATTCTGTGGTACTGGTTGTGGTATTATGATGGCTACAAAAGGTGAAGGGAAAGAGAGAAAGATTGTTGCGGTTAAAGGTGACCCAGCAGCACCTGTAAATAGAGGACTTAACTGTATTAAAGGTTACTTCAATGCTAAGATTATGTATGGTGCAGATAGACTTACTAAACCATTATTAAGAGTTGATAAAAATGGTAACTTTGATAAAAAAGGTAAATTTGCTGAGGTTTCATGGCAAAGAGCATTTGATATTATGGAAGAGAAAGCAAAAGCAGCATTTGCAGAAAAAGGACCTGAAGGGGTTGCAGTATTTGCTTCTGGACAATATACAGTTATGGAAGGTGCAGCAGCACAAAAAATGATGAAAGCTGGATTTAGATCAAATGCAATTGATCCAAATGCTAGACACTGTATGGCATCAGCTGTTGTTGGTTTCTACCAAACATTTGGTGTAGATGAGCCTTCTGGTTGTTATGATGATATTGAGCTTACAGATACTGTTGTATCTTGGGGATCAAATATGGCAGAGATGCACCCAATTTTATGGTCAAGAGTTACAGATAGAAAACTATCTGATCCAGACAGAGTTAAAGTTGTAAATATTTCTACATATAGACATAGAACATCAGATTTAGCTGATATGGAGATTATCTTCTCACCAAATACTGATACGGCTATGTGGAACTACATTGCTAGAGAAATTGTATTTAATCACCCAGAATCAATTGATTGGGATTTCGTAAATAAAAATATGGTATTCGCAGCTGCTAACCCAAATATTGGTTATGGTATGAGAAAATCAAATGAGAAATCTATCAAAGAGGGTAAATATACTGCTAAAGAGATGGAAACTATTTCAAAAGAGATGAGTACAATCGTTTCTGAAAAAGAAGCTCCTGCGTTAGCTCCATATGGATATAAAGCTGGTGATAAAATGGTTCATAATAAGCCAGGTTTACCTCACTGGTTAATTGAATTTGAAGAATATAAAAAATCTTTAGAGCCATATACATTAGAATATACTGCTAAGATCTCTAAAGGTGATCCAGATGAAGATATCAAAGAATTTGAGAAAAAACTTAAATACTTAGCTGATCTTTACATTGAAAAAGGAAGAAAAGTAGTTTCATTCTGGACAATGGGTATGAATCAACATACTAGAGGTACTTGGACGAATACATTATCGTACAATGTTCACTTCTTACTAAATAAACAAGCTAAGCCAGGTGATGGTGCATTCTCATTAACTGGTCAACCATCAGCGTGTGGTACAGCAAGAGAAGTTGGTACATTTACACATAGATTACCAGCAGATATGATGATTAAAAATCCTAAGCATAGAGCTATAGCTGAAGAAAAATGGCATTTACCTAAAGGGACACTAAACGGTCAAATGGGTCAGCACATTATGAGAATCCATAGAGATATTGAAGATGGACATGTTAAGTTTGCATGGGTAAATGTATGTAATCCTTACCAAGATTCAGCTTCAGCTTCACACTGGATTAAAGCAGCTAGAGAGATGGATAACTTTATTGTTACTTCTGATGGATACCCAGGTATTTCAGCTAAAGTATCTGACCTTATTTTACCATCAGCTATGATGTATGAAAAATGGGGAGCTTACGGAAATGCAGAAAGACGAACTCAGCACTGGAGACAGCAAGTATTACCAGTAGGTGATGCAATGTCTGATACATGGCAATGGGTAGAGTTCTCTAAAAGATTTACTGTAAGAGATCTGTGGATGAAAGATGTAAAAGTTGCTTGGGGTAAAAAGACAATGAAAGCTATCCCTGAATCTGAAATCAGAAAAGCTGGATATACTCCTGATACAACTATGTATGAGATTCTATTTGCAAATGATAGAGCTAAATCATACAAAAAAGATCAAAATGATCCTATCCAAGCTGGATATGATGATACTGATTCTTCAGGTGATGAAAGAGGTGTTATTGGTTCAGATGGTAAAGAGTGGCAAGGTTATGGATTCTTTATCCACAAATATTTATTTGAAGAATATGCATCATTTACAAGAGGACATGGACATGACCTTGCACCATTTGATGTTTACCATAAAGTAAGAGGACTTAAGTGGCCAGTTGTTGATGGTAAAGAAACACAATGGAGATTTAATGTTAAGTACGATCCATATGCAGCAAAAGCGGTAGCTAAATCAGGTAATGGTTCTACACATGCATTCTATGGTGAATTCCTTAAGAAAAGACCACAAGGTGATTTAACTGGTATTAGAAAAGATAAAAAATTAAGCTATGCTGATAAGCCTGGAGCACACTACTTAAAAAATAAAGCTAAAATCTTTGCTAGACCATATATGGATCCACCAGAAATGCCAGATTCAGAATACCCAGTATGGTTATGTACAGGTAGAGTTCTAGAGCACTGGCATAGTGGAACTATGACTATGAGAGTTCCTGAATTATATAGAGCTGTTCCAGAAGCATTATGTTATATGCATCCAAAAGATGCTGAGGCGTATGGTGTTAAGCAAGGTCAACTTGCATGGGTTGAATCAAGAAGAGGTAAAGTAAAAGCTAGAGTTGAAACTAGAGGTAGAAACCGACCTTCAAGAGGACTTGTATTTGTACCATGGTTCGATGAAAAAGTATTTATTAATAAAGTATGTCTAGATGCGACTTGTCCATTATCTAAGCAAACTGATTATAAAAAATGTGCTATTAAAATTTACGCGGTATAAGGGGAGGCAATTATGAAAACTTTAGGAAAAATAACATTAAGTTTAGCGGTTGCTGCAACAGTATTGTTTACAGGATGTAGTGATGCACCTTCTAAACAAGAAGTTGCAAAACCAACAATTACTGAGGCCTCTTTAGGTCTTAGAAAGACAGATCTATATTGTGAAGACAGCACAGCTGCAGCGCAAACAAATTATAGAAAGGCATCTGCTGGAGGTGCTGCAAAAATTAATAGAGCATTCCAGGATGCTCCACCTATGATTCCACATGATACAGAGAGTATGCTTCCGATTAAAATTGGAAACAACCAATGTACAGGATGTCATATGCCAGAAGTTGCAAGTATGATGGGAGCTACACCAATTCCGGTTTCTCACCTTACAGACTTTAGACCAAAGCATAAATTAGTAGGTCAAGACTTTACTAAGTCTATTGATGATATGAAAAACCAAGTTGCTATCTCTAAAAATAAAGATGGTAAACTAGTAGGTGCTAGATTTAACTGTTCTCAGTGTCATGCTCCACAGTCACAAGGAAACTTAGCTGTTGAGAATACTTTTGAAGCTGCATATACAACAAAAACAGGTGCTTCAAAGTCATCTTGGGATGCATCAGAGTTTATGCGTGGAATAGATACTATTAAAGGTAAAGCTGGAGAAGTTTGTGATAAAGATATTGCAAATAAAGATTCTGTAGCTGGTAAAGCATTAGGTCACTAATAATTAAAAAGTAGTAAAGTTTTGCTACAATATTAGGGTGAGAGTATTCTCGCCCTTTTTTAGTCAAAAAAATATTAATATTAGAATAAGTTATTTTTAGTATAATATATTCTAATAATAATTAAGTTAGTTTAAACGAGAGGAAGTCTATTATGACAGAAAGAAGAAAATTTTTACTTAATATGGCTAGAAGTGTAGGTCTTGCAGGCCTTGCAGGCCTTACTTGGAGTGCATATGTAGATGAAGTTACAGCATCTACACTAATATTACGACCACCAGGAGCTTTAAAAGAAGAAGATTTTTTAGCTACATGTATTAAATGTGGTATGTGTGTAGAAGCATGTCCATATGATACACTACTTTTAGCAAAACCTGGTGATCATAAACCTATGGGAACACCATATTTTGTACCAAGAGAAGTACCTTGTTATATGTGTCCTGATATACCTTGTGTCCCTGTATGTCCAACTGGTGCCTTAGATGAAAAATCAGTGTCAGATGATAAGAGCGGTGAACTAGATATAAATAAAGCTGATATGGGACTAGCAGTAATTGATGATGAGTCTTGTATCGCATTTTGGGGTATTCAATGTGATGCTTGTTATAGAGCATGTCCAATTTTTGGAGATGCTATTACTATTGAATATACAAAAAATGAGCGTACTGGTAAACATGCATTTATGAAGCCAATAGTACACAGTGATCATTGTACTGGATGTGGACTTTGTGAAAGAGCTTGTGTAACAGAAAAGCCTGCAATATTTGTACTTCCTAGAGAAAATGCACTTGGAAAAGCTGGAGATTACTATATTAAAGGTTGGGATAAAAATGATGAGAAAAGACTTGAAAATGCAACAAGTAAAACTACAACTACCCAGATAAGTAAAGATTCAGCAATGGATTCTTTGAATAGCAGTATGGAGGATCTATACTAATGAAGACTTTATGGAATAATTATAGATATTTAATATTAAGAAGATTAGTACAAATTAGTGTGATGGTTTTATAC
>JADHTT010000052.1 GCA_016784825.1 Campylobacterales bacterium | reverse complement strand
AAGTACCTAGTACTGGAGCAACTACGGGCGGTAATTCATCAGTTGTACCAAGCTTAGCTAAAGCAGCTGCAGCTGTAGGAGTAGATGGTTTTTTCTTTGAAACACATTTTGATCCAAGTATTGCACTTAGTGATGGACCAAATATGCTTACTATAGAAGATCTTAAAGCAACAGTAGAAGATATATTTAAAATTCAAGATGTTTTAGGATATAATCACTAAAATTAAATTAGACAAATTTATAATTAAGGAAAAACAATGAAAATTATTGAAGGACAAATGAGATTAAACGGTAACGAGAAAGTTGCTATTATCAATGGAAGATTTAACCATATAATTACAGATAGATTAGTTGAGGGTGCACATGATGCATTTAGAAGACATGGTGGAAATGAAGATAATTTAGATTTAATTCTAGTACCAGGTGCATTTGAGATCCCTTTTGCCCTTACAAAAGCTTTAGAATCTGGTAAATATGATGCAATTTGTTGTGTAGGTGCAGTAATTAGAGGAGCAACTCCTCATTTTGATTATATCTCAGCAGAAGCTACAAAAGGTATTGCAACAGCAACTATGAAGCATGGTATTCCTGTATCAAATGGTGTACTTACTACGGATACTATTGAGCAATCAATTGAGCGAGCTGGTAGTAAAGTTGGAAACAAAGGTGCAGAAGCTATGACTACAATTATAGAGATGCTAGACCTTTATAATGAGATGGCTAAATAGTATATGGCAACTAGAACTCAAGCTAGAGAATCAGTAATAGGACTTTTATATGCATATGATCTTGGAAATGAAGCTATAGCATCACATTCTGAAATTATTTTAGAGGACAAAAAAATTAGAAATAAGCAAAAAGAATTTGCTTTAGAACTTTTTAATGGAGTTATGACAAATCTTGCTATATGTGATGAGCAGATTATTGCACATTTAGCAAAAAGAGGTATTGAAGATTTAGGAGCTGTAGAAAAAGCTATACTTAGACTTGCTACTTATGAAATCATATTCACTACACTAGATAAACCAATTATTATAAATGAAGCGATTGAACTTACTAAAAGATTAGCAAGTGATAATGCACCAAAATTTATCAATGGTCTTCTAGATAAGGTAAATAGATAAATGAAACTATGTGTTGCTTTGGATTTGCCTAGTGCAAAAGAGAACTTAGAATTAGCAAAACAAATCAAAGACTATGATGTATGGTTAAAAGTCGGTTTTAGAGCATATATCAGAGATGGAAAAGAATTTTTAGATGAACTAAAATCTATTAATCCAAACTTTAAAATCTTTTTAGATTTAAAGCTTTACGATATTCCAAATACTATGGCAGATGCTGCACAGGAGATTGCAAAACTAGGCGTTGATATGTTTAATGTACATGCAAGTGCTGGAAAAATAGCTATGAGTACAGTTATGGATAGAATTAAAGATCTACCAAATAGACCACTTGTACTTGCGGTAACTGCACTTACAAGCTTTGATAATGATGGATTTAAAAATATATACAATCAAGATTTAGCATCAAAAGCAACGCAGTTTGCAAAAGATACACATGAAGCTGGACTTGATGGTGTAGTTTGTTCTGCTTTTGAAAGTAAGGACATTAAGGAAAATACATCTAAAGAGTTTATCACCTTAACTCCAGGTATTAGACCATTCGGTGAAGATGCTGGTGATCAAAAAAGAGTAGCGGATATTAATCTTGCACAAAAAGAACTTGTAGATTTTATTGTAGTAGGAAGACCTATTTACAAATCTGAAAATCCAGCAATGGTAGTTGAAAAAATATTAAATAGTATATAATTTCAGGGCACCTCTAAAAACTAATACATGAATAATATTAGTTTTAGAGGTGCCCTTAAGTATATTTTCAACTATATTTATATATAATTCCAAACTTACATGGACGAGTGGGAGAGTGGCTGAATCCGCGCCCCTGCTAAGGGCGTGTATCCTTACGGGTACCGAGGGTTCAAATCCCTCCTCGTCCGCCACATTAATCTATAACCACACATTTATCAATATTAACAACTTTAAAAGAACAAAATAATACACTAAAATCAACAAGTGTCCAACATTTGTCCAACAAATATTTATAAACTTTATGGAAAAGCTTCCAAGGAATGCCACAGGCAAAGTTTTAAAAAGAGATTTAAGATAATCAATATTCAATACTTTATTTAATATGAATTATTATAATTATAAGAAGTAGCATGACGTATTTTAAATCAATGTAGCTATAATGCGTAAAATAAATAAAATAAAAGGTTTTAAATGTCTAAAAAATTATCAGTTATTTTAGTCTTAACATTTACAGTATTACTAAATACTATGGCTGCTGATCCATCAAAGCATTCATCTCATGTTGTAAAGTTAATGGATGAGGCAAAAAAATTACTTAAACCTATATCACCTAAGGATTTTTATACTTTAGTAGATGAAGATAAAGTAGATTTTGTACAGCTTGATGTAAGGGAAAACAATCAATATGGACATGGTGAAATATTTGCTCTTAATACAGTGAAACTTACAAGAGGTTATGTTGAATATAAAGTAGAAAAAGAGATCAAGGATAAAAATAGAAAGATTATTGTGGTTTGTTGTTCTGGTAAGAGAGCATTACTAGCTGCAAAAACAATGATTGATCTAGGTTATACAGATGTATCATATTTAGAAGGTGGAGTAAATGGTTGGCTTAATGCAGGTTTTCCACTTGATACAGTATTTGGAGAATTATACTTAAAGAATTAATTTAAACTGGTGCGACCGGCGAGATTTGAACTCGCACATCCGAAGGACACTACCCCCTCAAGGTAGCGTGTCTACCAATTCCACCACGGTCGCGACATTGGTGGAATTATACCAAAAATAACTTATATACAGCTACTTTTAGCTATAATCCAAAAAAATATAATAAACATACTATTATGGAGAATTCATGAGAACACATTATTGTACAGAAGTTACAGAAGAAAATATTGGCCAAAGAGTTGAAGTTGCTGGTTGGGTAAATAGTAGAAGAGATCACGGTGGATTAATTTTCATTGACTTAAGAGACAAAGGTGGAATTGTTCAGCTTGTATGTGATCCAGCAGATGATAAAGCTGCATGGGAAACTGCAAATAAAGTTAGAGATGAATTTGTACTAATTGCATCTGGTATAGTAAGAGCTAGAGGTGAAGGTTTAGAAAATCCAAAACTTATCACTGGTAAGATTGAAATAGTTGTAGATAATTTAATTATTGAAAATAGATCAAAGCCTATGCCATTTGACTTAAATGATCCAAAAGTAAATGAAGAGATTAAATTAAAAAATAGATTTTTAGAACTTAGAAGTGAGAAGTCTACAAAAATCTTCCAATTAAGATCTAAAGTTGGTATTACAGTTAGAAATACACTTGATGAATTAGGATTCTTAGATGTTGAAACTCCTATCTTAACTAAATCAACTCCTGAAGGTGCAAGAGATTATTTAGTGCCATCTAGAGTTCATAGTGGAGAGTTTTATGCACTTCCTCAATCACCACAGCTTTTTAAACAGCTTCTAATGGTATCTGGATTTGATAAATATTACCAAATTGCAAAATGTTTTAGAGATGAAGATTTAAGAGCAGATAGACAACCTGAATTTACTCAAATAGATGTTGAGATGAGTTTTTGTAATCAAGAAGATGTGATAAAAGTAGCAGAGAAAGTTATATATGATGTATTCTCAAAACTAGGACATGATATACCTACTTCATTTGCTAGAATGACATATGCAGATGCTATGGAAAAGTATGGATCTGATAAGCCAGATATGAGATACGATATGGCTATGGTAGAAGTTAGTGATATCTTTGACCACTGTACATTAGATATCTTCTCTAATATTGCAAAAGATAAGAAAAACAATAGAATTAAAGCACTTAAAGTACCAAATGGTGATAATATTTTCTCAAAAAGACAGATGAAAGGTTTTGAAGACTTTGTAAGAAAATTTGGAGCTAGTGGACTTGGATATTTCCAAATGAAAGAAGATGGATTAAAAGGTCCATTAAATAAATTCTTTGAAGATACACCGGAGCAACTAGATGAACTTGTAAAAAGATGTGAAATGGAAGTTGGAGATATAATCTTCTTTGGAGCAGGTGCTAAAAAATTAGTATGGGATTACATGGGTAGACTAAGAATTGAATTAGCAAATCAAATGGACATCATCCCTAAAGATACATTTGAGTTCCTATGGGTTGTAGATTTCCCAATGTTTGAAACAGAAGATGGAAAGACTAAAGCACTTCACCATCCATTTACAATGCCAAACTTAGAAAAATCAGACCTAGATAATATTGATGATCTTGAAGATATTGAATCTATTGCATATGATATTGTATTAAATGGTACAGAGCTTGGTGGTGGATCAATTAGAATTCATAAAAGTGATCTTCAATCAAAAGTTTTCCAGCTTATGGGTATCTCTGATGAGGAAGCTCAAGAGAAGTTTGGATTCTTACTTGATGCATTAGAATTTGGTGCGCCTCCACATGGAGGATTTGCGATGGGTCTAGATAGACTTATTATGATTTTAGCTGGTACAGATTCTATTAGAGATGTTATTGCATTTCCAAAAACACAAAAAGCTCAATGTTTACTAGCAGATGCTCCAAGTAAAATTGAAAATGATCAGTTAAAAGAACTGAGTATTAGAGTTAGACAAACTGAACAATAAGATTATGATCCCTTTAGAGATAAGCACAAAGAAAAATCTTTTAGCTTTCTCTGCTGGTATTGATTCTACTGCATTATTTTTTATTCTTTTAGAAAATAATATCCCCTTTGATATTGCTATTGTTGATTATGGGCAAAGAGAACAATCTAAAGATGAAGTTATATACGCTCATCAACTTGCACATAAGTACAATAAACAAATATACTTAAAAGAGTTTCCCAAAGATATTAAATTTAGTGAGAAGTCAGCTAGGGACTTTAGATATGACTTTTTTAAAGAGTTGATTGAAGCCTATTCTTATGAAACTCTATTTACTGCACATCAATTAAATGATAAGCTTGAATGGTTTATGATGCAGTTATCTAAAGGTGCAGGTTTAGTTGAGTTAATGGGAATGGAAGAGCATAGTATTAGAGATAACTATATTGCATCTAAACCATTATTATCGTACTCAAAACAAGAGTTACAAGACTACCTTGATAATCAAAATATTAAATATTTTATTGATCACACAAATACTGATCAAAAGTATAAAAGAAATTTTATTAGAGCTAATTTTACAGATAAATTTATACAAGAGTATAGTGCTGGAGTCAAAAATAGTTTTAAATATTTAAATGATGATCTTCAATTAATTATTCCTAATATATCAAAAAAAGAGATAGCCAAATTAACAATATTTGAAAGATCTACTTTGGATGATAATCAAACCATAAGAGTTATTGATAAAGAGTTAAAAAAACGAGGTGTAATTATTAGTAAAGCTACTAGAGATGAGATACTATTACAGAAGCAAACTGTAGTTTCACATAAGATTGCTATAGCTTTGGATAATAATAAGATTTGGATTGCACCATATATTAAATCTAGTATGACAAAAGAGTTTAAAGAGTATTGTAGAATTAAAAAAATACCATCAAATTTAAGAGGGTATATTTTTGGTATAAAAGACCTTATTGCTGATATTTTAGATTAAGTGTAACATCAAGATATTTTTGATGATTTACAATATTTATAGGGTATGCTACACTTAAGTGGTGATTTTGAAGAGATAGTTTTTCTATAAGGTTATAAAAGTGATTTGGGTTTTGTGCTTGTAATAAAATCTTAAAGTTATATATATTGTTATCTTTATTTATTAGTTCAATTTTACTTTCTTGAGGCAATAAAGAAAGTATTAATGTTTCAATTTCTTTCTTTGTCTTTGCTTGTTTTGTATAGTTTGTTAGCTTTTCTTTTATCCTGTGTTTATTATCTATTAGTTCACTATTTTCAATTGTACTATTATATATATCACCTGCTTGGACTTGAGATAATAACTTAGAATTTTCATATACTGTTTTGAGATTTGGTTCTATATTTTTAATAAATGTATCAGAGTACAAATTAGTCATTTTTATAGTTGAGCTGTCATGATTAAGATGAGCTTCATTAATAATTGCATCATATGTTATAGTATTGAGAATTTGTTTAATCGTTGAAATTATATTATTATTTATTTCAATATGATTCTGTGTTTCAAAGGTGATATCTTTTTTTATAATTATCTTTGACTTCTCCTTAATATTGGAAGGAGCACTTGATGGATTATCTTGTATAAAACTATAGCCTATTAGTAGAAATACAACTACAATGAATAGTGTTAATAAGATGTTAGTAGATTTTTTATTTTTAATATCTTTATAGCTTTTGCTTCC
>JADHTT010000051.1 GCA_016784825.1 Campylobacterales bacterium | reverse complement strand
TGAGCAAAACCATTTTGGAATTTATTATATGAAGGGGGATTAGAAACAGATATTTGTGATCTAATATCATCAAGTAAATTTTGTACTTCATAGCCTTGATAAACTTTTTGATGTAGTTTAAAATCAAATAATGCAAATTCAACTTGTCTTAAAAGTGCTAATGATGATTGAAAGTTTTTAGCTTTAATTAATCTATTTATCATCTCATCACTTAATACATCTTCGTTTTTATAATGCTTAGCAAACATTTTCAAGACATCAATATCGTATGCAAAATATTCTAAAAACTGTGATGGGAATTCAACTACGTCCCATGCCACACCATTTATACCACTGACAAAAATTTCATCTACATCACTTAAAAGATGGTGTAAGGCATGACCCATCTCGTGAAATAGTGTCACAACATCACTATGTCTTAATAATGCAGGTATCTCTTCTGTAGATTGAGGAAAGTTACATACAATAAAAGCAGTTGGCAAATGAGTCTGATCTTCTGCAACATATCTAGTATGCCAATTGTTCATCCATGCGCCACCACTCTTTTCTTTTCTGGCCTCAAGATCAATATATATTCTAGAAATTATTTTATCATTTTCACTAATATCATAACAATTTACTTTTGGACTCCATACTGGCGTATCAACTTTGGTAAATCTAATATTAAAAAGTTTATTTAAAAAATCAAAAAATCCATTTAAAACTTGATTTGATTCAAAATATGGTCTATATTCCTCCTCATCAAGATCATACTGCTCTTTTTTTAGCTTTTCACTATAATATGCAAGGTCATATGATTGAATATCAGATATTCCATCTAGCTCTAAAGCTAATGATTCAACTTCTAAAAATTCTTTTGATGCTTTATCTTTAGCCTTAGATGCTAAGTCTTCTAAGAAATTAATAACATCATCCTCTGTTGATGCCATTTTAGTACTAAGAGAATTTTGAGCATAATTATCAAACCCTAGTATTTTTGATTTTTCATCTTTAAGTCTTAATATTTCATCTATTACAACTTCATTGTTTGGTGCTCTAGTACAATAAGCTTTGTATATTTCTTCTCTCTTAACTCTAGAAGTACCATAAGTGATATATGCTAAATATGATGGCATTTGCAATGTAAACTTCCATTTTAAAGTTCCATCTTCGTCTTCAAATTCAGCAAGTTCACGATCACTTTGAGGTAATTCTTTAACATCATCAAATGATTCACAAATCATTTCAAATTCATTTGTAGAATCTAATAAGTTTTGAGAAAACTCTTTACTTAATTCGCTTAATCGTAAACTAATATCTTTTAATCTATTCTTGTTCTCTTTATCTATACCACAACCACCAAGTTTGAAATCTCTAATTTCATTTTCTACGACTGTTTTAGCTGCATTAGATAATGCACTTGTATCAATAGATTTAAATACATTAAATAACTCTTCATTTTGAGACTGCCATGTAGAAAACTCTGATAATAGTGGTAAACATTCCCCATATACTTTTTGTGTAGTTTCACTATTACATACACTATCCAAATGAAATACAGGAGTAATAAATACTTCTAAATCATGACTAATAACTTGATATGGTCTTACAAAATTATCATATGATTTATTATCTAGTTCTATTAAACTATTAATCTTAGACTTATGATCTTTTAGTAAAATATCTAATTGCTTAGGTATCTCTTCTAAATTATTAATCACAAACTTATCAAATAACACTTAGATATCCTCTTTTCCGAAATTAATCATATCATATAATGCATATTTAATAGGATTAGTATTTAAATGTGTTACAGATGAAATTGGAGCAACAAAAAATGGTAAAGAGTCATTATAAACAAATGTTGCATCATCTTTATTTTGCACAAAGTAGTTATAATCACTTTTCATATCATACAGTTTGGTATTATCCATTGTTAAGCCAATTGCTTCTATAAATTGTGTACTTTTTTCATTTACTGTTTCAACATCAAAAGAATCTGTTTTAGTAAGAGCTATAGCAAATTTTCTTGTAGCTAATTCAGGTGAAAACTTTTTAACTTCTTCTTTAAGTACATGATATTGATCTACCATATCTCTATAGTTGGCCATATCAATCATAAATAGTAATGTTTTTGTTCTTTCAATATGTCTTAAAAATTCTAAACCTAATCCTCTACCATCGCTTGCCCCATCAATAATTCCTGGAATATCTGCCATCATAAACGATGTATATTCTCCAACATTAACAACCCCCAAACTAGGAGTTAATGTAGTAAACTCATAATTTGCTACTTCTGGTCTCGCATTTGATAGTGTAGATATTAATGTAGATTTACCAACATTTGGATATCCAACTAGACCAACATCAGCAATTAGTTTAAGCTCAAGTCTTACTAACATATCTTGTCCAGGAAGTCCTGGTTGATGATAAGTTGGAGTTTGATTTCGTGAATTTTTAAAGTGATAATTTCCCATACCACCTTTTCCTCCATCTAAGAACTTAACAGTTTGAGCATCGTCTATTAAATCCAATAAAATATCACCACTATTAGCATCAATTACTTGTGTACCAGGAGGAACCTTTACTATTAAGGCTTTTCCAGATTTACCAGTAGCTCTACTACCTTCACCTGGCTTACCATTATCAGCTTTAATTCCTTTTCGACCTTTAAACCAAGATAGTGTATCTGTATTATTACTTACTTCAAAGAATACAGCTCCACCTTTTCCACCATCACCACCATCTGGTCCACCTTTTACAACAAACTTTTCTTTTCTAAATGATGTACAACCTTCTCCACCTTTTCCAGATGAGATTGTCAATTCAACTTTATCTACAAACATAAAGTACCCCTTTTAAATTAAAAAAGGCACTATAGCATACGCCACAGTGCCTTTTAGTATTAAGATATAAACTTCTTATGAAGCGTAAACAGAAACTTTCTTTCTTTTCATATCTTTGTTTTCAAACTTAACTTCACCGTCAATTAAAGCGAATAGAGTATGATCTTTACCCATACCTACATTTTCACCAGGGTGAACTTTAGTTCCTCTTTGTCTAATAATGATGTTACCAGCAACTACTGCTTCACCACCGTATTTTTTAACTCCAAGTCTTCTACCAGCTGAGTCTCTATTATTATTTGTACTACCTTGACCTTTCTTGTGTGCCATACTATCTCCTTATGCTGCTATTTTAGTGATTCTAATTCTAGTGTAGCTTCTTCTGAAACCTCTTTTTAATTTAGAATCTTTTCTTCTTCTTTTTTTGTAGATGATAACTTTTTTATCTCTACCTTCAACGATAACTTCTGCAGTAACTGTTGCAGATTCAACATCTTTACCAGTTTTTAGTGCTCCATCATTAACTGCAATTACATCAGTAATTTCTACAGTATCTTTTGGCTCTTTGCTTAATTTATCAACATTTAAAATATCACCTTCAGATACTTTATATTGCTTTCCACCACATTTAATAATTGCGTACATTTATTGCCTTTAATATTATCCTGACAAGCAGGTTAGTTTTATTTCCCGAATTATACGAAAAATATCTTTAAAGTTTCCTTTACTTTAGCTAAATCAAGTAGATCTATTTTTAAGTTCAGTAAAAAACTAACGGTAATCAGATACAGTTGAGATAAAGTCCATTTCTATCATAGCATTTTTAGGTAAACCACTTACTTCAACAGTACTTCTTACAGGTTTATGATCACCAAAGAAGTCAGCCATTAATACATTTACTACACCAAAATTATTCATATCTGTTAGATATATATTTAATTTGATAATATTATTTATTGAACTCTCATTATCTTCAAGAATAGCTTTAATGTTTGAAAATACTTGTCTTGTCTGCTTTTTAATATCATTTTCTATCATCTCACCATTAGCAGTTAATGCTATTTGACCAGAACTATACATAAGTCCATTTACTTTTACGGCTTGTGAATAAGGGCCAATTGCTGCAGGTGCATTTGTTGTGTTTAAAAATTCCATTTTTAATCCTACTATAAAATTATTTGTCATTATATCAAAAATAAAATTATATATTATACGGTATCAATTCACCTTTTTTTAATTTCTGTATATTCTCTTGTATTTTTCTTAATATATTTGCTTTTTTCTTAAATTCCATCGATGCATCCAACTTAATATATTGAATCTGTCTTGTATAAAATCTCACAAGAAATATATTTAATTGTGATTGCAATTCATCCTCACTATAAATTTTAAATTCATCTTTTAAACTTATACCAATAAGTATTGGATTAGATCTATCATTAAGAAGCATGTTAAATTCATTTGAATGTCTTTCAAACATTGCAATATCAACTACATTTAATATAAGATCACATAATCTATCAGATTCTAAAGCTGTTTTAATCATATTTAACTCAGCAATATCTACAGATGATAATTCTACGTTTTGTGGTCTTGAGGAACTATTTTTTGTAGAATTTACATGTTTGGCATTGATATCTAATTTTATCGATACATATTTTTGATACTCATCTTGTATTAATTGGTTTAAACTTCCTAAAAATTGATTTATTTCATTTAATGCTTTTTGCTTTTCTAATGGATTTGATAAATTATATTTTAAAGCAATCATATCAATAGTAAAAGGTATAAAGGCTTGAGCATTATCAAAAATATTATTAAGCTCTTCTATTGCCCCATCTTTTACCATGTCAGCAGGATCTTTACCCTCCTCAAAGATTACAACACCACCTTCAAAGTTATTCTGACTAAGAAGTACACTAGCTTTAAATGCAGCATTTAATCCAGCTTTATCACCATCATATGCAACAATAACTTTTGGCTCCCCTCTTTTAAGTAAAGGTAAGTGGTCATTTGTTAGTGCTGTTCCAAGAGTTGCTACGGCATTATCAAAACCTGCTTGATGTAGCATAACTACATCTAAATATCCTTCTGTAACTATAATTTGATTTTTTTTGTATATCTGTTTGTTTGCTAAATTATAACCATAAAGTAATCTAGACTTATTGAATATTTTTGTTTGAGGTGAGTTGATATACTTTGCGTTGTGCCCACTAATTGTTCTTCCCCCAAAACCACAAATATTTCCATTTATAGTGTATATTGGAAAAGTAATTCTATCGATAAACCTTGCATATAATCCATTATCTGCATGATCAATTAAGCCAAACTCTTTTGCATCACTTAGATTTAGCATATTTTGTTTTAGAAAACCTATAGTTTGAGATGAATTAGGAGCAAAACCAATTTCAAATTTTTCAATTGATGATTCCCATACTCCTCTTTCTTGAAGGTATTGCATAGCTATCTGATTTGATGATAAAAGTTTAATATAGTAAGAGTTTAATTTTTCAACAACGCTTATATCTTGTTTTTTGTAATTTGAATTTTCATACTCTAAATTAAAATTATACATACTAGCTAATTTTTCTATTGCTTCAGGATAAGTAAGCTTTTCATATTCCATAAGAAACTTAATAGAATCTCCACCCACACCACATCCAAAGCAATGATATATCTGTTTTTGCGGACTAACAACAAAGCTTGGAGTATCTTCACCATGAAATGGACAACATGCTTTAAAATTTGCACCAGATTTTTTTAATTGTAAAAACTGTGATATTACATCAACTACATCTAGCGTAGTTTTAAGGTTTTCTATGGAATTTTTAGCTATCATAAGTATATTATATCGTATGAAGTATAAAAAATTTAAATAAGGTCATATCAAATGTTTTTGTCTTATAGTGATCCACTATTTGGAATTATCGTATTTTTTATATTTATTTTCATAGCATCTGCTCTTACATATGTATTTGGCTTATACAAAGAAAAAAAAGCTAGACAAGAATATAGAAAACTACTTAAGCGATTTGAACTTGGAACTTTAAAAGAAGATGATTATATACATCTTTATACAACTTATAATCTTCCTTTTGATTCTATTATTTTACTTGCATCTACTTTTCTACATAAAGGGGAATACAATAAGGCAATTTCTGTTTATTTAGCTTTACTTAAAATAGTTGAAAATAGAATTCAAAAAGAAGAATTACTTGAAATATTGGGGACTACATATTATAAAGGTGGTTTTTTACAAAGAAGTAAAGATATATTTTTAAAGATACTTCAATTCTCTCCAAGAAATATACATGCACTATATCATCTTCTAATAATATATGAAAAACTCAATGAATACAAAAGAGCATTAGAAGTTATTGATGTTTTAATAGAATTAAAGCAAGTAACACAAAAAGAGGATATATATATAAAAACTTTAGAAGCGATACAAGACCCATTAATATGCTTCGAAGAAAATAGCATTAAGCTTTTAGAACTATATAAAACTGAGCCAATAATTCAAAGACTAGTAGCACAATATCTTTTAAAATATAACAAACATCTATTTTGGAATAATATTAATATATTTAGTCTAAAGGGATTAATTGATTTACTATGGTACTTGCCTAAAGAAGATATTGATTTTAATCTTATATCTAATAATCAATTTTTAGAAGAATTATATACTGCTAAAGGATATATCAATATCAAAAATTCAAGT
>JADHTT010000050.1 GCA_016784825.1 Campylobacterales bacterium | reverse complement strand
ATATTTACACTTAGTTTACTATTTGGTATTATATTTTCAATACCATCATTTATGCAAACTGATAGTGGAAAGAAAATTTCTTTAGGACTTGATCTTCAAGGGGGACTTCATATGTTACTTGGAGTTCAAACTAAAGAGGCAGTTGTATCAAAGATAAAAACAACAGCATCTGCTGTAAAATATTTCTGTGATGATGAATCGATACTTATTGAAGATATCATTATTGAAAGAGATAGCTTTTCTTTTGTTTTATTAGATGAAGATGAAGTTGCTAAACTTGATCAAATGCTAAAAGAGACTAGAGGATTAGATATATTTAAGACAGAAGGACTTGAATATACTATTAAGTTATTGGAAACTGAGATTGCATTAACAAAAGATATGGCTGTATCTCAAGCAGTTGAAACAATTAGAAATAGACTTGATCAATTTGGACTAGCAGAACCAACAGTTGTACGACAAGGTAAAGAAGATATTGTTGTTCAGTTGCCAGGCATCAAAACAGCAGAAGATGAAAAAAGAGCTAGAGAACTTATTGCAAAGCCTGCAAATCTTGAAATGATGACAGTAGATGAAGATTATGCAGATCAAGTTTATTCACTTTCTAAAGATAGAGTAAAAGAGCTTGGTGATGTAGTATTAGAGCATCAAAATGATTCAGAGAAAAAATTCCTTTTAAAAGCAATTCCAATTTTAAACGGAAGCCAAATAGTAGATGCTAGAGTATCATTTGATCAAGGTAATCAACCAATTATTAATTTTACATTAAATGCATTAGGTGCTAGAGTATTTGGTGATTTTACTGGTAAAAATGTTGGTGCTAGATTGGCTGTTGTTCTTGATGGTAAAGTATATTCAGCTCCAGTTATTAGAGAAAGAATTGGTGGAGGAAGCGGACAAATTTCTGGCGGATTTACTGTAGATGAAGCAGGGAATGTTGCTATTGCTCTACGAAGTGGTGCATTACCAGCTCCTGTAAAAATGCTTGAAAAAAGAAGTGTGGGACCAAGTCTAGGTGCAGATTCTATTAAATCATCAATGATAGCATTACTTTCTGGATTTGTATTAGTATTTGTATTTATGGTTGTATATTATGGCTATGCAGGTATTATTGCTAATATAGCACTTATAACAAATATATTTATTATTATTGCTGTTATGGCAATGTTTGGTGCAACACTTACACTTCCTGGTATGGCTGGAATTGTACTTACCGTTGGTATGGCTGTAGATGCCAATGTAATTATTTCTGAGAGAATTAGAGAGTTACTAAAGCAAGGAAAATCTATTTCAAAAGCTATAGAAGATGGATATAAAAATGCAATGAGAGCAATTTTAGATGCAAATATTACAACTTTACTTGTTGCAATTATCCTTTATGTATATGGAACAGGTCCTATTAAAGGGTTTGCTATTACGATATCTATAGGTATCTTAGCTTCTATGTTGACTGCTATTTTAGGTACACATGGTGTATATGAAGCACTTATGCCAAATATTAGTAAAAGTAAAAATTTAAGAAAATGGTTTGGAGTTAAATAATGGAAATTTTTAAATCAGATAACATATATGATTTTATGGGGAAACGATTACCATTTTTAGCTTTATCGGCATTTTTAGTTTTAGCATCATTAGGAATTTTATTTACAAAAGGTTTAAACTTTGGTGTAGATTTTTCTGGTGGTACAATTGTACAAGTTCAATATAAAGCTGATGCACCTATTGCTAAAATCAGAGAAGAATTATCTAAAACAACTCAATATGCTAAAACAAATGTAACAAAATTTGGTAGTGATCAAGAGGTTGTATTAAAAATACCAACTTCATCTAGCAGTATTGGTTCAGATATTGGTGATAGGATAGCGGTTATTTTAAAACCAACAGGAGACTTTGAGATAAGAAGAGTTGATATGGTTGGTCCAAAAGTTGGTGGTGAGCTTCAAGAGAAAGGTCTTGCAGCATTATTTTTATCATTGATTGTTATATTAGCTTATGTATCATTTAGATTTGAATGGAGATTTGCAATAGCATCTATTTTAGCACTAATTCATGATATTACTATTGCACTTGGAGCAATAGCATTATTTCAAGTAGATGTAAACTTAGATATCTTAGCGGCAATTTTAACAATACTTGGTTATTCTCTAAATGATACAATTATTGTATTTGATAGAATTAGAGAAGGTGTGCAAACATCAAAATCAAATGAATTAAATACAGTAGTAAATGAATCTGTATCAAAAACATTAAGTAGAACAACACTTACATCATTAACAACATTCTTTGTTGTATTTACATTGTATCTCTTTGGTGGAGAGATTATTAATGGATTTAGTTTTACATTATTAATTGGTGTAATAGTAGGTACTTATTCATCTATATTTGTTGCAGCAACCATTTTAGTACAGCTTAAATTCTCTATAACTGATTATAGAGCTAAAGAAGCACAAAAGTTAAAAGAGCAACAAGAAAAAGATCGAATGAGAGCAATGTATGAACAAGGTACAGTTTAAAAAGGGGTAACAATGGATTGGGGTAAAATAGTATATATATTCTTCTCATTAATGAGTTTGACTACAACAGCAGGTTTTTTATATTATCATGAGCCAGTAGCTTTATTTTTAGCAGCAGGTGTAAATGTAATATCTACAATTTTAAAAATTGGTGTAAGAAACCTACTTGCAACAGAGTTATTAGCTAGTTCATTGGTAGCTGATTTACATTTAATACCAGCATTTGTAGTATTAACATTTACAGCAAATGAACAATTAGCTATTGCACTTGCAATTGGTGCAGTAGTAGCAAATATTTATTCAATGGCACTATCTCTAATTGAAAGTGCAAAACATAATCAAAGGGAAGAATATTAATGGAATATAATCCACAGATAATTGAACAGAAGTGGCAAAAATATTGGGATGATAATAATTTATTTGAACCAGAACCTGAAGACAGTACAAAAGATAAAAAGTATATATTAAGTATGTTTCCATATCCTAGTGGAAGAATTCATATGGGGCATGTAAGAAACTATTGTCTAGGGGATGCTTTTGCTAGACATTTTAGAAAAAATAATTTTAATGTATTACATCCAATTGGATGGGATTCATTTGGTATGCCAGCAGAAAATGCAGCTATTAAACATAAGCTACATCCAAAAAAATGGACATATGAAAATATTGACTATATGAGAAAAGAGCTTACAGGTCTTGGTCTAAGTTTTTCTAAAACTAGAGAATTTGCTACAAGTGATGAGCTTTATACTAGATGGGAACAAGAGTTTATTATTAAAATGTATCAAGAGGGGATTTTATATAAAAAATCAACTACTGTAAATTGGTGTGAAGATTGTCATACTGTTTTAGCAAATGAACAGGTTGAAGAGGGTTGTTGCTGGAGATGTGACAATGAAGTAGAGCAAAAAGAGATGCCAGGATATTATGTAGCTATTACAAAATATGCACAAGAACTACTTGATGATTTAAAAGATTTAGAAGGACAATGGCCATCACAAGTTTTAACTATGCAAGAAAATTGGATAGGTAGAAGTGAAGGTTTAGAGTTTAACTTTGAATTAAGTGAAGAATCAAAAAGTAAACTTGGTCAAAATTTTGATAAATATTCTGTATTTACAACAAGAGCAGATACAATTTATGGTGTTAGTTATTCTGCATTAGCACCTGAGCATGAGATTGTAAAATATTTATGTGAAAATAAACTTATATCTGATGATAAAATTAAAGCTATTAAAGATATGCAAAAAGTTGGAGATAGAGATAGGGCTACACAAGATAAAGAAGGACTTGATCTTGAGATAACTGTAATCCATCCTTTAACAGGTGAAGAGATACCTGTATGGGTAGCAAACTTTGTACTTGTAAGCTATGGTGGAGGTGCAGTTATGGCTGTTCCTGCACATGATCAAAGAGATTTTGAATTTGCTAAAAAGTATGATTTAGATATCAAAATAGTTATAGATACTGCCGATGGGATAATAAACCTTGAAGAGGCTTATACAGGTGAAGGTGAACTTGTAGATAGTGGTGAGTTTACAAGAGTGAAAAATACTAAAGCTAAAAAAGCTATTATTTATCATTTTGAGAAAAACAATCTAGGGACTAAAAAGATTAATTATAAGCTTAGAGATTGGGGTGTTTCAAGACAAAGATACTGGGGTGCACCAATTCCATTTGTACATTGTGATTCTTGTGGTCTTGTACCAGAAAAGTTAGAAAACCTACCAGTAGCATTACCAGAAGATGTAGAGATTACAGGTGAAGGTAATCCTTTAGATAATCATCCAACATGGAAGAATTGTGCTTGTCCACAATGTGGAGCTGATGCTGTAAGAGAAACAGATACACTAGATACATTTGTACAATCATCATGGTATCATTTAAGATATGCTACAAATCCACAAAAATGGAATAGTGAAGGTATATCAAAAAGTGATAGTGATTATTGGATGGATGTAGATCAGTATATTGGTGGAATTGAGCATGCAATTTTACACCTATTGTATGCTAGATTTTTCACAAAAGCATTAAATACACTTGGTTATACAAATTCTAAAGAGCCATTTAAAAACCTACTTACTCAAGGAATGGTACTTAAAGATGGTGCTAAGATGTCAAAATCAAAAGGTAATGTAGTAGACCCTGATGCGATTGTATCTAAATATGGAGCTGATACAGCAAGATTATTTATGATGTTTGCAGCACCTCCTACAAAAGAACTTGAATGGAATGATAGTGCCGTTGAAGGATCATTTAGATTTATTAAAAGATTTAGCGAAAGAGCTTTAAATGCAAAAATAGACGATCTTAGCTTAATTGATAATATTGATCATTCATCTTTAACAAAAGATGAAAAAATTGCACGAAAAAAAGTTTATGAAGCTCTTATTAAAGCTGATGAGGTGATGAATAAAACATTTGCATTTAATACTTTAATTGCATCATCTATGGAAGCTATGAATGCTTTACAAAATCAAGATAATAGTGTAATTTGGGCGGAAGGTTACTATATACTTTCAAATATACTTGAGCCAATTATTCCACATTTATGTTGGGAAGTAAGTGAAACTTTATTCGCTAGAGAAAACTTTAAAACACCACTTGCTGTAAAAGATGAAGTATTTGTCCTTGATAGTATCACTTTAGCTATAACAATCAATGGTAAGAAAAGAGCCGAAATAGAAGTAGCACCAGATGCATCAAAAGATGATATCTTAGCACTTGCTAAAGCACAAGAATCTACAAAAAAATGGATTGATGGTAAAGAGATTATTAAAGAGATTGTAGTACCTAGAAAATTAGTAAACTTGGTTGTAAAAGGTTAATTATGAAGAGGTTATTATTGATATTTGTAATATCTTTTGTATTCGTTGGATGTGCTGGATATAAACCATCATCATACTATACAAAACAAGAGATAGGGAAAAAAGTTTTTGTAAAATTAAATATTAATATTGATAATGCTTTAAATAGTGTAGTGATTAAAGATGCAATGAATGAGATGATTGTAAATAGATTTGGATCATCACTTGTAGAGACTAAAGATAATGCTGATACTGTAATTAACTTATCATTCGGCTCTGTAGGCTTATCTGCGATTCAATATGATTCTAATTCTGGTTATGTAAGTATTTATAGAGCTAGTGTATCTTTAAAAGTCAACTATAAAGCAAATGGATTTACAAGAAACTTTACAATTTCAGATTATTATGATTTTGCAGTAGATCCAAGTAGCGCAAGTGTATCAGATACAGCAAGAGAAGAGGCTATTAAAATTGCAGCTTCTAAAGCACTTGAAGAGATACTATCAAAAATAGCAATTCAAACATTTAAATAGCAATGGGTTTAGAAGAATACCTAAACTCTAAGCCACTGTATTATGATGATATAGACTACAATAATGTTAATGAAGCTTGGGCTATATTAAAGCCTCATATTAACTTACCATACGTAATACATATTGTTGGTACAAATGGTAAAGGTAGTACAGGTAGATTCCTAGCATCTTTTTTACACCAACATTCTAAAAGTACACTACATTATAGTTCTCCTCATATTATTGAATTTAATGAAAGAGTATGGATCAATGGAGAAAATAGTACAAATGAACAACTTGATTTTGCTCATACTAAACTACAAAATATATTACCTATTGATTTAATTAAAAAACTCACATATTTTGAATATACAACATTAGTTGCATTAGTGTTAAGTAGTGATTTAGATTTTATTGTGCTTGAAGCTGGTCTTGGCGGAGAGTTTGATGCAACTAATATAGTACAAAATAATCTTACACTTAGTACTACTATTGGTCTTGATCATGTAGAATTTTTAGGTGATACTATTGAAAAAATAGCATCAACAAAGATGAGAGCTTGTGATAATCAATATATATTAGGATATCAAGTCTCTAAAATTGAAGTTAATAATGCTAAAGAGAATATATTAAAAGATAGAATTGAAATACCTCTAAATTCTTCAATAACATTTCCAAAAGATACACAAAATTTACCTCTTTATCTCAAAAATAATCTTAGAT
>JADHTT010000049.1 GCA_016784825.1 Campylobacterales bacterium | reverse complement strand
CCAATGAAATTCCAAGGTTTTGTTTAATAAACTTATATGTTCTTTTAGAAATTATAAAACTGTCCATTAATCCTTTTAATGAGTTATCTAAAATAACTACATCACTTAACCCAATTGAAATATCTGCACCACTTCCCATAGCAATCGATATATCTGCAATTGCTAACGCTGGAGCATCATTTAGTCCATCACCAACCATCACTATTATCTCTTGTTTGTCTTTTAGCTTTTTTAGATAATTAGCTTTATCAATTGGTGTCATATGAGCTACAAAATGCTCAATATTTAATTGTTGTGCGATTTTCTTGGCAACATTATCATTATCACCTGTAAGCATAATTACATCTAGGCTATTATCTTTTAAATACTCAATAGTTTCAATAGCTTCCTCTTTAATGCTATCCTCTAATTCATAAATAACAATTAAAATACCATCAATAGCAACAGCAAATATTGAATTATCATATTTAAAATTTACATCTATATTATTATCTTTTAGTAAAGCTATATTACCAGCTACTATTTTCTTACAATTATATGTTGCTTTAACACCTTTTCCTGGTACTGTTTCAAAATTATCTAATTTAGTTAAATCTAACTTATCATTAAATTCTCGTAAATAATTTTTAACAGCAATACTAATAGGATGAGCTGAAGAATCTGCTAATGAATATATTATAGAGAGTTGTTCATCACTTAGTGGGGTACCTGCCACCTCATCAATAACTTTTAAATTTCCATAAGTAAGTGTCCCCGTTTTATCAAAAATCACGGTAGTTGCTTTTGCCATTGTCTCTAGATGTTTTGCTTCTTTAAATAATAATTTTTTATTGGCTAACCAAGAAATTCCTATTAGACTTGCCATTGGAGTAGCAAGAGCTAATGCACATGGACATGCTATAATAATTACAGATATTGCATTGATTAAAGCATCTTCAAACTCTCCCATATAAAAATACCAAGCTAAAAATGTTAGAAGAGATATAGTTAAAATTGATATAGAAAAAGATTTTGATAATTCATTGGCTCTATTTTCAATTTCTGGTTTTGAAAGGAGTGAGTCTTCTATTAAAGTTACTATATTGTTTAAAGTTGAATGTTCAAAATCTTTTGTGACTTTATATCTTACTACAGAGTCTGTATTGATTGTACCACCATAAACCATATCATCAGTTTTTTTATATACTGGTAATGATTCTCCAGATATACTACTCTCATCAAAACTAGCAGCTCCTGATATTATTTGTCCATCAACTGCAGCTTTTTCACCAGCTTTTAGTTCTACAATATCACCAAGGTTAATCTCATCTAAAGCAATACTTATTTTCTCATTGTCCCTTATTATTATGGCTTCTGTTGGAAGCTGAGATTTTAAAGTATCAAGTGTATCAACTGCACTTTTTTTACCAATAACCTCAAGATACTTTCCAACTAATATAAAAGTAATAATCATAGCAACAGAATCAAAATAGCTATGTCCAACACCACCAAACATCACATAGATAGAGTATATATAAGCTAGTGATGCCCCTGATGCTACAAGCAAATCCATATTAACTATTTTATTTTTTAGACCAAAATATGCACCTTTAAAAAATACACTTCCGCTATAAAACAATACAGGGGTAGCTAAACAAAATTCAGCTATATGTATCCAATTTAATATCTCATCATCAATGCCAGTAAAAAATCCAGTGTATTTTGCAACACCAATCATCATAATATTTAAACTTGCAAAAACTGCTACCATCATTTTTATAAAATAATCTTTTTTATTTTGTGTAGCTTTCTTCTCATTCTCTGTTTTATCATAAGGATAGGCGTTGTATCCGATGCTTCGTATTTTAGCTATAATCTTAGATAAACTGATTATATCACTATCCCAAATAATCACAGCTTTATTATTTGTAAAATTAATCGAAGCTTCAATAATACCATCAGTATCGTATAACACTTTTTCATTTAACCATACACATGCTGCACAATGAATGCCCTCTATAATAAGGTCAACTTTTTTATACCCATCTTCATTTCGTTTCACATATCTTTTTTCAAAGCTTTCACGATCAAACTTATTGATATCATCATCTATAATAATTGGAGGCGCTATTGTATTATTTCCCATTTTCTCATAAAAACTATCTAGCCCATCATCTTTAAGTAGATGATATACACCTTGACATCCATTACAACAGAAGTTTAGATCATTTTCTTTGATCATAACATCTTGATCAAATTCTATATGACAGTGATTACATTTAACATTTGACAATGTAATATTCCTTTTTTATTATAAGTTAAGATAATTTATATTATAATTTTTATTAATGTAACTAATTTGTCACATCATTTTACACTATAATATTTATTAAGGTATAATAGTACAAATAGATTTAAACTTCACAAAGGAAGAAAAAAATGAACTATAGAATAAAAAGATATTGGGCCTATATAGCTGCAACTATTGTAGCTATTGTAACCCCATTTATTCAAATCAATGGAAATCAAATATTTTTATTATCTTTTGATAAAAAGCAACTTCACCTATTAGGTATTGCTTTTGATATGCAAGAGCTTTATATGATGCCATTTTTACTTATGATATTATTTATTGGTATTTTTGCCGTTACAGCCGTAGGTGGTAGAGCTTGGTGTGGATGGGCATGTCCTCAAACTATCTTTAGGGTTATATATAGAGATTTAATTGAGACTAAAATCCTAGGTCTTAGAAGAATTAAAAATAAACAAAAAGAACCAGATTGGTCTAAACCAGAAAATGCATCTAAAAGAGTTGTAGCTATTCTTCTATGGACTGCTCTATCTTTACTTGCTGCTGCTGACTTTATGTGGTACTTTATTCCTCCTGAAGACTTCTTTGCCTATATGTCAAATCCAATGGATCATACTATACTTCTTGGATTTATTGTTGGTATTGCAGCATTTTTGGTATATGATGTAATATGGCTAAAAGAAGATTTCTGTATATATATTTGTCCATATTCTAGAGTTCAGTCAGTACTATATGATGATGATACTATTCAAGCAATATATAGTGAAAAAAGAGGTGGACAAATCTGGAAAAATGACGAACAAGTTGTTTTCAAAGCAAAAGATTTAGATGAGAAATATGACTGTACAGCATGTAATTCTTGTGTGACTGTTTGTCCTACTGGTATTGATATACGAAAAGGGGCTCAGCTTGAATGTATAAATTGTCTTGAGTGTGTAGATGCATGTACTACGGTACAAGGAAAACTTGGAAATGAAAGCTTAGTACAATGGGCAAGTACAAATGAAGTTGAAAATGATAAACCAACACCATTTTTAAGAGCAAAAACATATATGTATGGTGGTGCCCTACTTATAATTGTTGCTATGTTATTTGTTATGGGTGGGAAAAAAGAGTATATGCTATTAAATGTTAATAAAACTACACAAGCATATAAAATAAAAGATGATGGTAAAAAAGTTGTAAATAACTTTGTCTTGCTATTTCAAAACACACAAAGTGAAAAATATACATATAACTTAGAAGTAGTTGGAGAATATAAGGGTAAAATTTTTATCGAACGGTTTGAGCCATTTAAATTAAGTCGTGGAAAACTATCTAAAAAAGTTATTCGATTATCTACAACTTCTAAACTAAGTGATAATGCAAATGCAAGTACACCTATTACTGTAATGCTTAAAGCATATGCACAAGAAGATCCTGAAAAAATTTATGTTCTAAGAAAAGCGGTATTTATCTACCCAAGAGCAGACGAATTAAATATAAAATAAAACTTAAACAGTTTAATCAATTTAGTACAGCAAATTTTAGTTTAATATTTTTACTGTACAATTACAATAGTTAAAAATTAAAAAGGAAATTAAATGTTAGTAACAAAAAAAGCACCAGACTTTACAGCTACAACTGTACTTGCAGATGGTCAGATAGTAGAGGACTTTAACCTATACGAAAACTTCGGAGAAAAAGGAACTGTATTATTCTTTTACCCATTAGATTTTACATTTGTATGTCCATCTGAGATTATTGCATTCTCTAAAAGAGTTGAAGACTTTAAAGCTAGAGGTGTAAATGTAATTGGTGTTTCTGTAGATTCACAATTCTCACACTTTGCATGGAGAGAAACTCCAGTAAACCAAGGTGGTATTGGAAGAGTTAATATGCCATTAGTTGCAGATTTAACTAAATCTATATCTGCTGATTATGATGTATTACTTGATGGTGGTGTTGCACTAAGAGGATCTTTTTTAATTGATGCTGACGGAACAATCAGACATGCTGTAATTAATGATTTACCATTAGGTAGAAATATTGATGAGATGATAAGAATGGTTGATACTATGATTTTCACAAATGAAAATGGTGAAGTTTGTCCTGCAGGATGGGCAAAAGGTGATGAGGGAATGAAAGCAGACACTGCTGGAGTTGCCGAATATTTAGCAAAACATGAAGGAGATTTATAATGCCAAAAATTAATAAATATGTAGATATTTCTGAAGTAGAAAGAGAAGCAAAAAAAGATTTAATAGATAGACATAGTCCATTTATTCACTGTGGTGATACAGCAACAGCTGGTGAGCCATTTGAAGTAACTGTAAAAATGGGTAACGAATATACTCATCCAGATGATTTTGATCACTACATTGAGTCTGTATCATTATTTAATGGTGATGTATTATTAGCAAAAGCTACTTATGTACCAGGAACTTTAGGAAACGTTAAAGCACATAATACTACTACATTTACTATTATTCCAACTGGTAAAAAATTAAACCTTGTAGCACATGGTTATTGTACTAAGCACGGTATCTGGGAAGGTACTGCTAAAGAAGTAACTGTTAACTAATTTTATATAGTTAATAAGCTTCTCTTATAGGTCTCAATCACTATTGTGATTGGGACTTTTTTTATGGAAAATTTCAAAATTTATAAATATAAATCAAACCTATACTCCATCGGACTTCAAAGAAATAGTTATTGATTTAGATCAAATAAATCAAATTTTATTAAGTGGCATAAGAGAGATAATTAGGTAAAATTTTATATATTTATTTACAACTTTGGAGTAAAAATGCCAATCAAAATCACTAAAAGAAATGGTAGACAAGAATTTCTAGATATTTCAAAAATTCAAAAAAATACAGTAGCTGCAACAAAAGATTTAGATAATGTAAGTCAAAGTGAATTAGAACTCGATGCTCATATTAAATTTGTTGATGGGATGAGTAGTGCAGATATTCAAGATACACTTATCAAGACAGCTGTTGAAAAAATTGATATAGACGCACCAAACTGGACTTTTGTAGCATCTAGATTATTTTTATTTGATCTATACCATAAAGTTGTAAAAGTAACACATGGCATTAAAGGTAATGCCTACTGTCACTTAAAAGACTATATTGAGTTCGGACAAAATGCAGGTAGGCTAATTCCAGGTTTAGAATCTGGTTATGACCTAGATGAACTTACAGAATATATCAAGCCCCAAAGAGATTTCCAATTTAACTACTTAGGTATTAAAACTCTATACGATAGATATCTTATTAAAAATAATGATAATGAAGCTATAGAATTACCACAACAAATGTTTATGGCAATTGCAATGTTCTTAGCACAAAATGAAGATGATAAACAAAATAAAGCAAAAGAGTTTTATGATGTAGTATCTAAATTTGAAGTGATGCTAGCAACTCCAACATTATCAAATGCTAGAACAAATAGACATCAACTAAGCTCATGTTATATCGGTTCATCTCCAGATAATATTGAAGGTATTTTTGATTCATATAAAGAGATGGCACTATTATCTAAATTTGGTGGTGGTATTGGTTGGGATTGGAATTCAATTCGATCACTTGGTGGTTCAATAGATGGACACAAAAGTGCTGCAGGTGGTACTGTACCATTCTTAAAAATCACAAATGATATTGCACTAGCTGTTGATCAACTTGGTACTAGAAAAGGTGCTATTGCCGTTTACCTAGAGCCATGGCATATGGATATAGTTGACTTTATAGACCTTAAGAAAAACTCTGGAGAAGAAAGAAGAAGAGCACATGACCTTTTCCCAGCATTATGGATTAGTGATCTATTTATGCAAAGAATTCAGGAAGATTCACATTGGACACTATTTGATCCATTTGAAGTACCAGATTTAGCTTCACTAAATGGAGATGAGTTTACTGCTAAATACGAAGAGTACGAAAAAAATCCAAGCATTACAAAAGAGCAAATGAAAGCTAAAGATCTATGGAAAAAAGTATTAACTTCATACTTTGAATCAGGTTCACCATTTTTATGTTTTAAAGATAATGCAAATAAAGCTAATCCAAATCCACATACAGGATTTATTAGAAGCTCAAATCTTTGTACAGAAATCTTTCAAAACACAACGCCAAACTACTATAAAATAAAATTAGAATTTGAAGATGGATCTTTTGTAACATATGATGAAGAAGAATTAGTAACTGTTGATAGTGGTATTACTAAAAAAGCTAATAAAGTTACAGCACTTGATAGTCTAAATGGAAAAAGAATTTTCATAGTTGAGAAAGAAAAAATTGATGGTGATACAGCAGTATGTAATTTAGCTTCTGTAAATCTAAGTAAAATTAATACAAAAGAGGATATTGAAAGGGTTGTGCCAACAGCTGTAAGAATGCTTG
>JADHTT010000048.1 GCA_016784825.1 Campylobacterales bacterium | reverse complement strand
CTGGTCAAACTATTATTTCAGGAATGGGTGAGCTTCACCTAGAGATTCTTGTAGATAGAATGAAAAGAGAATTTAGTGTAGAAGCTGAAGTTGGTGCTCCTCAAGTTGCTTATAGAGAAACAATTAAAAACGCTGTTGATCAAGAGTACAAGTACTCTAAACAATCTGGTGGTAAAGGTCAATATGGACATGTTTATCTTAAAATTGAGCCTATGACTGCTGAAGAGACAAATGAAGAAGGTTTCGAATTTGTATCTGAGATCAAAGGTGGATCTATTCCAAAAGAATATATTCCAGCTGTTGAAAAAGGTTGTAGAGAAACAATGCAAGGTGGTATTCTAGCTGGTTATCCTCTAGTTGATATTAGAGTTACAGTTTATGATGGTTCTTACCATGATGTTGATTCATCTGAAATGGCATTCAAACTTGCTGCTTCTATGGGATTCAAAGCTGGTTGTAGACAAGGTACAGCACAAGCTTGTATTCTTGAGCCTATGATGAGAGTTGAAATTGAAACTCCAGAAGATTATATGGGTGATGTTATTGGTGATTGTAACAAAAGAAGAGGACAAGTTCAGTCTATGGATGACAGAGCTGGTGTTAAACTAGTTGTTGCATTAGTTCCATTAGCAGAAATGTTCGGTTATTCTACAGACTTAAGATCTATGTCTCAAGGTAGAGCAACTTATTCAATGATCTTTGATCAGTACATGGAAGTTCCAAAGAATGTAGCTGAAGAGATTATGAAAAAGAGAAATGGTTAATTGCGTATAAAAAGAGTGAATTTCTTCACTCTTTTAGCAATTAACGAGATTCTGTTGTGTAATAGAAATTTTTAATTTCGTTATTGCACCAGAATGTCTGAATAGCACTATAGAAATGTAACTTAGCCTCATCGAAAGATGGGGCTTTTTTTATTTAAAACTTTTTAAATAAAAATGAATAGATTTCAATTCATCATCTGTAAGAAAATATGTTGGCATAATTGATATATTGTTTTTTTGCCTATTCACTACTTTTTTAAATATTCCAAACTCAATATTTCTAATATCTGGGGCTGTGATAGTGTATGATTTTTTAGTTATTTCGTTTTTTGACTTATGCTTATATGAGGCTATAAAAGAGCCTTTTGCATTATCTCCATGGCATTTATTACATCCTATCCCTCGTGGATTTTCATATAGCATCTTTCCATATTCTTTTTGAGTAATAAAAGATGAATTAATTTCTCCTATGAGATTAGAACTAAGATAGGATATTGGTAAACTAATAAGTATAGCTATTTTTAACATATGATAATTATATATGATATTCACTTTTATTTAGTTATAATTAACAATTAATAGCAATAAACAAAGGAACTACTTTATGGACTTTTTTTCAAATCCAAATATTATATTTTATATAGCAGCATATTTAATTGGGTCTATCCCATTTGGTATGATATTAGCACAAAGATTTGCGGGAGTAAATGTACAAGAATCTGGAAGTAAATCTATTGGTGCTACAAATGTACTACGAGTTGTAAAGCAAACAAATCCAGCTTTAGCAAAAAAACTTGGTATTGCTACAGTGTTACTTGATGCAATAAAAGGTGTAGTGGTATTACTTGTAGCTATGTCTTTTGGAATGTCACAAGAGACACTGTGGGGTATAGCTGTTCTTTCTGTACTTGGTCATTGTTATAGTATATATTTAGGATTAGAAGGTGGTAAAGGAGTTGCTACAGGTCTTGGCGTATTTTTAGTAATGATCCCAGTACCAGCCTTAGTTGGTGCAGCTGTATGGGGATTTTGTGCTAAAGTTTTAAAAGTATCATCAGTATCATCTTTAATAGGACTTGTAGCTGTTGTAATTACAGCTATTATTATGAATGATGGTGTAGGCGTAGGATCAAATGTACCTATGTATATTATCACTTTTATTATCTTTTATAAACATATACCAAATATTGTAAGGCTAATCAAGGGCGAAGAGTCTAAAGTAGTTTAATGAAAGTTAATATTAATAAGCTAGAATTTAAATGTATTATAGGTATTCTAGAATTCGAAAGAAAGACAAAACAAAAAGTTATTGTGGATATCTCTTTTAAATATGACTATAAAAAAGATGAATTTATAGACTACAGTGAAGTTGCTTTTTTAGTAAAACAAAATTTAAAACAACAAAAGTTTGGTTTAATTGAAGATGCAATTTTAGATACTAAAGAATTGCTTGAATTTAAATTTGATATAAAGAAATTAAAAATTAAAATTACTAAACCAGATATTTTGAAAGATTGTTTGGTTAGTGTGTCAAACTAGACAAATTAGTCTAGTTCGTTGTATAGGCTATCCCTTTCAATAGGAATAAATCCACTATTTTTGATAAGTGATTTAAATTCTTCAAGTTTCATACCATTGGCACTTGCTGCTCCAGCAGCAGAGTTTATAGATTCTTTCTCAATTGTACCATCTAAATCATTTGCACCAAATTCTTGTGAAAGAAGTGCAAGTTTTACTGTTGATGTAACCCAATAGGCTTTAATGCTAGGAAAATTATCTAACATTATTCTTGAAATAGCCATCGTTTTTAAAATCTCTTGAGCTGTTAAATCATCTTTTACATTTAAATAATTATTTTCTGTTTGATAAACTAGTGGTATAAATGAGTTAAATCCATTTGTCTCATCTTGTAAGTTTCGTAGTCTTATCATATGATCAATTCTATGTTCTCTTGATTCAATATGACCAAATAACATAGTAGCATTACTATGACGATTGGCTTTATGCCATAGTTTGTGAATATCTAACCATTGCTGTGATGTAACTTTCCCACCACATATACGTTTTCGTACCTGCTCATCAAAAATCTCAGCCCCACCACCTGGCATAGAATCAACTCCATACTCAAGCATCATATTTATAATATCTTGATGTGAAAGATTATATTCTTCACTTAAAAAGTGTATCTCTGCAGCAGTTAAAGCTTTTACATGTAAATTAGGATATTTATCTTTAATCTTTTTAAATACTTCCATATACCATTCTAACCCAGTATTTGGATTATGAGCAGACACAATATGTACTTCTTTTATTCCATTGTTTACACTACCATCTACGACATTTAATATCTCTTCATGACTCATAGTGTATTGCATTGGATTTTTTCTACTTGCACTGTATGCACAAAACTGACATACATCTTTACAAATATTTGTAGGATTAATATGTCTATTTACATTATAGTATGTTTTTTTACCAAATTTATCTTCTCTTATAGCATTTGCATAATGTCCTAAAGTAAGAAGATCTAAATCATATAAAGCAATACCATCTTCTAGTGTTAGCCGTTGTTTGGATTTAAGTTTATCTAAAATTGACATTATTTACACTCAATATCTTGAATAATGTTATCTTTAAAATCAGCCCAAACAAAACCTCTACAATCTTGCTTTGTATCTGTATTTTTAAATCTAACAGTATATTTATAGCCTTCAATCCCAGTGTCTTCGTTTCTAAATTTAATAATTTTAGCAACTGTAACACCTTTAATATTTTGGTATCCAATCTTATTTAGTACATAAGCAGCTTTCCCTGCTTTGCCCATCTCATTCATCATATAAGATATAATTCCTATGATAATTAGCACAGCTATAATGACAATAGTTTTTCTTGGTATTTTTCGTATTTCTTGATTCATATATGGATTGTATTTAAAAAATGATTATATATATATAAAATAAAAATTGTAGTTTGATTGTGGAGGAGCTACCCAGACTCGAACTGGGGCATGGAGGATTTGCAATCCACTGCATTACCAACTTTGCTATAGCTCCATAATTGAAGTTTGAAATTTTAGTTAGTTTTAGCTTTATTTTTAATTAAACGATATTAAATAGATATTTAGTTAATATCCTATTTATGATCAATTTAGAAACAATAAAACAAGCACAAAAGAATTTAAGTGGTGTAATACATAATACACCTCTATCTTATGCCCCACTTTTAAGTACATTATTAGATGGGAATATATATTTAAAAAAAGAGAATTTACAACTAACTGGTAGTTTCAAACTTCGTGGTGCATTTAATAAAATTGCATCAATGAATAAAGAATTTAGAGAATTAGGAGTAGTGGCTGCAAGTGCAGGTAATCATGCACAAGGTGTTGCTTTTTCAGCAAAATATTTTAAATGTGATGCAATTATTATAATGCCAGAAGCAACACCACTTACAAAAGTAAATGGAGTGAAGTCACATGGAGCAAATGTAATACTTCATGGAGCAAATTATGATGAAGCATATGCTTATGCTATAAAATATGCTAAAGATAATAATAAAACATTTGTGCATCCATTTGAGGATGATGAAGTTATTTCTGGCCAAGGTACTATTGCCTTAGAAATTTTAGATCAATTAGATGATATAGATCAGATTATTATACCTATTGGTGGTGGTGGACTAGTATCTGGTATTGGGGCAGCTATAAAAGCTATCAAACCATCTATTAAAATTATAGGAGTTGTTGCATCTGGAGCACCATCTATGTTAGAGTCATATCAGTCAGGGAAAGCTATTGATTCACTTAGTGTAAGAACTATTGCTGATGGTATTGCTGTAAGGGATACATCATCAAAAATGTTAGATCTGGTATTAAAGTATGTGGATGATATTGTAGAAGTTGAAGATAAAGAGATAGCAAGTGCTATATTATTTTTACTTGAACAGCAAAAGCTTGTGGTAGAGGGTGCAGGTGCTGTAGGAGTTGCTGCAATGATGCATGAGAAAATTGATATTAAAGATAAAAAAACTGTATCTATTTTAAGTGGTGGAAATATTGATGTAACTATGTTATCTCAGATTATTGAAAAAGGTTTAGTGAAATCAAGTAGAAAGATGAATTTAATAGTTACATTGATTGATAAACCAGGTTCACTTATGACCCTTACAGAGATTTTTAATACAATAAGCGCAAATATTGTAAGCATAGATTATGATAGAGATTCTGTAGCATTAGACTTTGGAGATGCTAATATTACGATATCTTTAGAGACAAAAGGTGAAGATCATCAGGATTTAATTCGAACGCAATTGAAAAGTCATGGGTATAGGTTTAAACAATTATAAAGTAATTTACGACTATAATACCAGCAGATAATTAAAATAATTAGTAATTAAAAGACAAAGGAAAGAGATGGAAGGTAGATTATATACATTTCTAGGCGCTATTGGTGGTCATGGACAAGAGTGGATTATATTATCACATTTAGCATTAACTGTAGCGATTGTATTTTTTGTAGCTAGAGCAGCTACTAAGCAACTTCAAGTAGTACCATCAGGTACACAAAATGTAATGGAGACATACCTACAAGGTGTGATTTCTATTGGTACTGATTCAATGGGAGAGAAAAATGCTAGAATATTTATGCCTCTTATTGCAACACTAGGTTTAGTAATTTTTACATCAAATATGATGGGTGTAGTTCCTGGATTTGAGTCTGTAACTGGTAATATTAACTTTACACTTGCATTAGCAATGATTGTATTTGTATACTATAACTACTTAGGATTTAAAGAAAATGGTGCTAAGTCATATTTAGGTCATATGATGGGTCCTGTACCTGCACTTGCTCCATTAATGTTCCCTATTGAAATAATATCTCACTTTTCAAGAATTGTATCTTTATCATTCAGACTTTTTGGATCTGTAAAAGGTGATGATATGTTCTTAATGGTATTATTAATGTTAGTACCTTGGATTGCTCCATTACCAGGATTTTTCCTGCTTACTGCATTTGGATTCTTACAAGCATTTATCTTCATGATTCTTACGTATGTATATATTGCTGGATCTGTAATGATGGCTGAGGAAGAACATTAGTCTATAGTTTAAATGCTATAGATAATATAAAGGGAGGCTATCTAATAGCTTCCCTTTTTTTATTAAAATTATGAAATCATATCTAATAACTGATCCAAAATATTATACAAATAATCCTATCAAGTTTAAGGAAATATTAGAAAATATACTTATCAAGCATAAACCAGATATGGTATGTTTTAGAGATAAGCAATCTTCTAATTTTGAACAATTAGCAAAAATATTTGTAGATATTTGTAAATCCAATAATATAGAAAAAATTTTGATAAATGAAAGATATGAATTAGCACAAAGTTTAGGGTTTGATGGAGTACATCTTACATCTAAACAATTTGATAAAATACCAATGTTAAAAGAGTTGGGATTATTTACTATAGTAAGTTGTCATAATGATGATGAATTAAATCTTGCTAAAAAGTATAATGCCAATATGCTCACATATTCTCCTATTTTTGATACTCCAAATAAGGGTAAAGCAAAAGGTATTGAAGAGTTGATGAAAGTTAGTCAAGATTATAAGTTAGCAATTATTGCATTGGGTGGAATATTACATAAGTCCCAGATTGAGCAACTTTCAACAACAAAAGTAATTGGCTGGGCTTCAATTAGATACTTCATAAACTAAACAAAAATTAGATAAAATAAACTAATACTTATACTAGGAACTATATGTCTGATACACCACAATTTACCCATCTACATCTTCATACTGAGTATTCATTACTTGATGGGGCAAATAAGATTAAAGTACTTGCTAAAAAAGTAAAAGAGCTTGGTATGACATCTGTAGCTATGACTGATCATGGTAATATGTTTGGTACTATTG
>JADHTT010000047.1 GCA_016784825.1 Campylobacterales bacterium | reverse complement strand
TACATTCTATTCTGAATTTGTTGGTGGCTATACAGATGTGGTCCCACCCAGCTCCATTTCGAACCTGGAAGTTAAGCACATCATCGCCGATAATACTGCCGGGTTCCCTGGTGGAAACGTAGGTCGCTGCCAACTTTTTAGAATTTTTATTTACACAGGCTTTTATCTTTATCTTACATTGAGTAAGGTTGAGGTAAGAGCCTTTTTTTATGTACAATTTTTATGTTTAGATTAATATTTAAGTAGTATAATCTGGTATATTTTTTTTAGGACTTTTCATGTTTAAAACAATCGCCCCACTTAGTTCAATAATCGCTTTAAGATTTTTTGGTTTATTTATTGTATTACCTGTGATATCAGTATATGCTTTATCTTTACCAGGATCAAATTCAACTTTAGTTGGTATAGTTATTGGTGGTTATGCTTTAACTCAAATGATATTTCAAATCCCTTTTGGAATTATGAGTGATAAATTAGGTCGTAAGGGTACGATTATATTAGGTTTATTATTATTTGCTATTGGCTCAATTATATGTGCTGTATCAAATGATATACTATTTTTATTATTAGGTAGGCTACTACAAGGTGCTGGAGCTATTGGTGCTGTTGTAACTGCTATGATTAGTGATTTAGTAAGAGAAGAACAAAGACCAAAAGCTATGGCTATTATGGGTGGTATGATTGCCGCAAGTTTTGCGGCATCTATGCTGATTGGACCAACTATGGGAGCTTCTTTAGGTATACATAGTTTATTTTGGTTAACTGCAGTTTTGGCTTTAGCTTCTATAGTTATTTTAGTTAAATTTGTACCAAACCCACCATTAATTAGTCACTCGTATTCTTCAAAAACAAATTTATTACCTGTAATATTCAATAGTAAATTAATTAAGATGAATATCACTAACTTTTTACAAAAAGGATTTATGACATTTGCTTTTATGATTATACCTATAGTACTTACAAAAGTATATAGTTGGGAATTAGCTGACTTATATAAAGTATACTTACCATCTATGATAGCAGGTATATTTGCTATGGCTCCAGCAGCTATTTTAGCAGAGAAAAAAGGTAAGTTTAAAGAGGTATTAGTAGTAGGAATTATATTATTTGCTATCTCTTTTTATATTATTGGTCAAGCTATTTCAACTTTATGGTTTGTTATAGGTGTAGTGATATTTTTCATTGGATTTAATATGCATGAGCCTATTATGCAATCTTTAGCTACAAAATATGCAAAGGTACATCAAAGAGGCGCAGTATTAGGTTTATTTAATTCATTTGGTTACTTAGGTACATTTATTGGTGGTTTAGTAGGTGGTATTTATTTAGATAAACTTGGATTAGAAAATTTAGAGCAAATTACATTTATTATTGTTTTAATATCTATAGCATGGGCTATATTAATCATTACATTACCAAATCCAACGAAGATGAAAGTTGCTTATATATCACTAGATACTACTAATAGTGATAATCTTGATAGATTAAATTATAGTACTAGCAATATTGAGGAATGGTATATTAATGAAACTGAAAAGTTAGTTATTATTAAATATAATGAAGATTTAACAAATGAAAATACTATTAAGGAATTAATTATATAGATGATTATTATATTAGCAACTGGAAATAAAGGTAAAATAAGAGAATTTAAAAAACTAATGCCAGAAGATAAAGTGATGGCTTATAGTGAATTAATTGATGAATTTGAGATTATAGAAGATGGACTAACATTCCAAGAAAATGCAATAATAAAAGCAAAAGCAGTAGATAAAAAGATATCTAAGATTCTAAATGAAGACTATGTAATTATATCTGATGATAGTGGTATCACTGTTCCTGCTTTAAATAATGAACCAGGTATTTATAGTGCTAGATATGCTGGTGTAGATGCTACAGATACACAAAATTTAGAAAAACTAATTAGCAGACTTAATGATAAATGTTTGGATAGTTCAAGTGCATATTATACAGCTTGTATTGCAATAATTCATAATACAAATATATATACAGTTCATGGATGGATGCACGGTTACGTTATTAATAAATCTATTGGTAGTGGTGGATTTGGATATGATCCTATTTTTATACCAAATGGATATGATAAAACTTTAGGTGAGTTAGATGATGAGATTAAAAAAAGCTTTTCTCATCGTAGTAATGCATTAAAATTAGCAAAGAGGATATTACTCCTCATCACCTGATGTGCATGCACCTTTATAGTCTATAATGCCTCTAGTATGATTTGCAACATGCTTAAATCCCATATTCTTCATAACTTGTTGGCACTGAAAACTTCTACTACCTGTAAAGCAGTAAAGTATTATATTTTCATCTTTTTTATCTTCAATTTGTTCTAATGCTTGATAAAATGATGTTGTTGGTACTAAAACATCTGTACCTATTATTCTTTTTTGATGCCATTCCATCCATTCTCTAACATCAACTAATGTAAAGTTGATTAAGTTAGATTTTCTAGCATCTAAAAGATCTTTAATATCTTGGCTAGTTAGTTGTTCACTATCTAATAGTCTTTGATAAGTTTCTGTTGTAGCCATATGAATTATTGGTCGTTATTTTGAGCATATTCAGGAGTACAGAAAATACCACAATGACATTTACCATCTTCAGGAATCTCTTTTTCAATAGCTGGTTTACAAGGACAAATTCTATTATCAGCTTCTTTTCTTTCCTCTTTTGTCTCACCTATAACCATAAAACAAGGACAAAATCTCTTATTGTAGATCATTTTATTTCTAGCAAGTCCCATAGTAACACCTTCATTTACATCCTCATTAGGATTGTAAACCCAACCTTTACTAGCACATACCTTATCAGTAAATTCTTTTGTTTTTGCCATTTCATCTTTAAATTCTTGTGATTCCATATCAATTTTGATCATCATATTGTTCTCCTAATATTTATAGTGTTATTTTAGCTAAAATCCTTAAAATTAACTAAAGATTTTTTAACTAATTTTAAATATTCATCTCTTGTAATATCTTTAGCTCCAAATCTTTTTAAGTGATCAGTATTTATTTGTGAATCTATATATCTAAATCCATTTTGTTTTAGTTTTTGAGCTAGTGCAATAAATGCAACTTTTGAAGCATCACTTTTTTTTGCAAACATAGATTCTCCACAGAAAATATCTCCTAAAGATACTCCATATCCTCCACCTACAAGATCACCATCATAGTATGCTTCAAAACTATGTGCAAAGCCTTGTGAATGTATTTGACTATATGCTTCAATCATTTCAGGACCAATCCAAGTACCTTCTTGATCAGGTCTATATGAGTTAGCACATTCAATCATCACTTGTGTGAATTGTGTATTGTATTTAATTTCGAATAGATTTTTTTTAATAATTTTTTTTAATGATTTTGGTATATGAAGTTCGTTTAAATCTAGTATAAATCTAGGGTTTGGTGACCACCATAAAATTGGATCACCATCTTCTTCATTGTACCAAGGAAATATACCATTTCTATATGCAGTCATTACTCTATTAGGATTTAAATCTCCACCTAAAGCCACTATACCTTCTTCTGTGGCATTTTGTGCCGGTGGAAATGTATTAGAATATTTGCTAAGCTGTGGCAATATATTCATATATAAATTCACCTTTAATAAAGTTTATCTTATACTCACCACCATTTTTAAGCTTCCCAAATAGTAGTTCTTGTGTTAATGGTTCTTTTATATGTTTTGTTATGATTCTTTGAAGTGGTCTTGCACCCATTTGTTGATCATATCCAAGATTAACTAATTCTTTTTTTGCTTTATTTGTAAGTTCTATTGTTATATTTTTATCTAGGATTTGCAATTCTAAATCTTTAATAAATTTATCAACTACTTTTAGAACTATTTTTTCATCTAAATGAGTAAATTGTACTGTTGCATCAAGTCTATTTCTAAATTCTGGAGCAAAGAATTTTTTAATAGCTTTATTTTCATTTAATGAATCATCTTTTGCAAATCCCATTACATTAGATTCTTTTGTACCAAGATTTGATGTCATAATTAAAATTACATTTTCAAAATTTGCTTTTTCTCCATTATTATCTGTTAAAGTAGCATTATCCATAACTTGTAATAGTATTGACATAAGATCTGGATGTGCCTTTTCAATTTCATCAAGTAGCAATACACTATGAGGGTTTTTTCTAATAGCTTCTGTTAAAAGTCCACCTTTTTCAAATCCTACATATCCTGCTGGTGCACCTATTAATCTGCTTACAGTATGTGGTTCACTGTATTCAGACATATCAAATCTTTCAAAATTAATACCAAGTTGATTTGCTAACTCTTTTGCTACTTCTGTTTTTCCAACTCCAGTTGGTCCTGTAAATAAAAAACTTCCTATTGGTTGATCTATATTTCCAAGACCAGCTCTATTAATTTGTAGTGCATTAACAATAGTTGTAATAGCTTGATTTTGACCAAATACTCTTTTTTGCATATTCTTTTCAAGATTTTTTAATAATCTAAGGTCTGATGATGTAGCTGTTTGTGGCGGTATATTAGCCATTTTTGATATTGTAGTTTCTACATCTTTAGCTGATATTTGAATATTTTTGGTTTTAAATTTTAGTTTTTTAGAAGCAGCAACTTCATCAATAACATCAATAGCACTATCTGGTAAAAATCTATCACCTATAAATCTTTTACTAAGTTCAACTGCTGTAGTAATTGCTTTTGGTGTAAATTTTACCTTATGAAATTCTTCATATTTACCTATAATACCTTCAATTATTTTAACTGAATTACTGATAGATGGCTCCTCTACACTAACCTTAGCAAATCTTCTACTTAGAGCTTTATCTTTACTAAAATCATTTCTATATTCTGCGTGAGTAGTTGCACCAATACATCTAAGTTTCCCTGAACTTAATAGTGGTTTTAGTAAATTTGCTGCATCCATAGCACTACTTCCAACAGCTCCAGCACCTACTATAGTATGTATCTCATCAATAAATAATATTGAATTATTTACTTTTGATATCTCTTTAAGTACAGATTTTAATTTTTTCTCAAAATCACCTCTGTATTTTGTCCCTGCAAGAAGTGATCCCATATCAAGTGAATATATTTTGCAGTTATGTAAAACCTCTGGAGCAGTTTTATTTGCAATAGCTAAAGCTAATCCTTCAACAACTGCAGTTTTACCAACACCTGGTTCACCTATTAATATAGGATTGTTTTTCTTTCTTCTGCTTAATATTTCTGTGATTCTAGTTATTTCATTATCTCGTGCAATTACAGGGTCTATATTTCCTGCTAATGCTTCCTCTACAAGCTCTACGCTATTTTCTTTTAAAGCAGATTTTTTTTCTTTTGATTGCTGAATTTCATCGTAATCTTCTTTATCCTCACCATGACTAACTTCATCAAGTATATCAATCTTTTGAATACCAGCTTTATGCAGTAGATATGTTGCGTAAGCTTTTTCTTCTTTTAAAATGGCAATTAACATATCTTCAACTTCGGCTATTGCTTTTCCACTACCTTGAGTTTGTGCTACCATATTTTCAATTGTTTGGCTTAATGTTAAGCTTTCTACTGGATCAAAATTTTCATCATCTAATGTAGGTGTGTTTTCTATAATATATTTATACGCTTCTTTTCCAATTGATTTGATATCAATTCCCATATCATCAAGCATACTGTATATTACTTCATTATCAATAAGTTTTAAAAATATATGTTCTAGTGTAATATATTCATGTTTTTGCTCTTTTGCAAAATCAATAGCATTTGAAAATACTACTCTTAGTTCTTTAGCAATCATTATTCTTCTTCCATTACAGCTTTTAAAGGAAAGCCTTGTTTTTTTGCAAGAGCTCTAACTTGTACCACTTTTGTTGATGCAATTTCATGTGTATATACACCACATACCTCTTTACCATTATTATGTATATTTAGCATGATTTGTTGAGCTGATGGTAAATCTTTTCTAAATACAGATGTCAAAATATCAATTACAAAGTCCATAGTAGAATGATTATCATTCAATAATAGTACTTTTACTTTTTTTGGTTCAGTTACCTCAATTTGTTCATCAAGTTCAACTTCAAAATATTTTCCCAACTTTATTCCCTTTTACGATATAATATTTAATATTTTAACACAAAGATTATAAAGGGATTATGTAAAGTGAAAACTACTTTATTTGTGACAGCAACCAATACAGATGTGGGTAAAACATATGCTTGTGAAACATTACTTAATAAATATGCAAAAGATGGCAAAAGAGTAGGATATTTTAAGCCACTAGAAACAGGTGTAGATGATATACCACTTGATGGTGGTTCTATGTTTAATCTTGTAAAAAAGCTAAACCCATTATTTGATGTAAGTATAGATGATGTTGTACCATATCAATTTAAATTACCTGCTGCTCCATATGTAGCAAATAGTGAAAATATTATAATTGATATAGAGTATATTAAAGAAAAAATAAATTATCTTCTAAAGTTTTGTGATATATTAATTATTGAAGGTGCTGGTGGACTTATGGTTCCTATTAAAAAAGAATACTTTATTGTTGATCTTATAAAGGATTTAGAAATAAATTTAGAAAACTTTGAAACTGTATTAGTGGTACCTAGTAATCTAGGATCAATTAATGATAATTTATTATCTCAAAATATACTAAAGCAATATGAGATAAAATATAAATGGTGTATTAATCTTTATAAAGATAAAGATAGT
>JADHTT010000046.1 GCA_016784825.1 Campylobacterales bacterium | reverse complement strand
CTTTTGTGCCATTGCTCTAATAACTTTAGCTGTCACTACATCTTGATTTAATGATCCTGTTTGTGAAAAACTAACAGAGAATGACTTAACACCCTCTTCCAAAGACAATAGCATTTCACAAATTTGTATTACTATTGTAATTGCTGGTGGTACCAAAGTAGCAGTAAGAGGTCCAAAAGACTCTCTATTTATTGGTTCATTAAGCTGTGAATATTTAGCACATACTTTCTCTACATGTTTCCAGTATAAAAATGCCTTATCAAGTGGAAAGTTTTTTGAATATGGAAGAAGGTACGTAATAGGTCCACCTTCTATCTCAAAAATACCAGACGCAATTGCCATATCTACTAATAATCTTGCATCAGGTGTACCGTGTCTTAAACTTACAGGTGTATTAAAATCTGTAATCATCTTTCTTGTACTTTTGTATCCGTGATTAACAAGTGGATATCCATTTAGCATATCTGTCTCTGTCTCTTCACTAAGTCGTAGCATCTTACCAGCACTACCATAATCATTTAATCTTGTATGAGAATCAATTGTAAGTGGTAATACATCTACATCTACACTTTTAAATTCATTGTAAAGTGTATACATCTTCTCATATGTAGGGAATCCACCTCGTGGCTGAACTAATGTTTGACCTTTTGTCTTAAACTTATGAGATATAAATAGATCCTTACTAGCACCTTTTACAAACTCTTCAACCTCTGCAAAATCAAAATGATCCACAAATTCATTTTGTACGATTATCTCTCTATCTCTTTGAAGTAAACTCATCTAACAAACTCCTCCAAAGTATCTAATCCATCCATTAAGTCTATTTGATGAAATACAAGATCAAATCCATAGTCTTTATATTTTGGTACAATTTCATCATTTGTACTCTCTCCAACAGCAAGATTTCCACCAATTACAAATGTTACATTTTCCATATCATATTGTTCTTTTAAAAATAGTAGATCTCTACACCAACCCTCTGCTTCACCATTTAAAGAAGAGATTAGTAAAATATCAGCATTTGTCTCTACTACTGCATCCAAAAACTCTTCTAGATAAGTATTAACACCTAGGTTAAATACCTCAAATCCTCTTTCTTTTAGTGATATATCAATTAGTCTATTAGCAACGACATGAATATCATTTCCAACAACTCCAGTTACAACTTTCATTAAGTACCTTAAATAATTATATGCACGATTATATCTTATTTTTGATACAATAAGGCTTTACAAACTATACAGAGGATAATTATGGATTTTTTTACAGCAGATATATGTGATGAGAATGTAGACAAAGTACAAGTTTTAAACCCAGGATACAAGTCATATGGTCAAGCAAGCAAATGTGAAGGTGAAATACTTACTGTCAAACTATATGAAGACAATAAAGCTTTAGTAGAACTACTAAGAGATAACCAAGGTAATGGCAGAGTTGTAGTTGTTGATGTAGTTGGAGATTTTTGTGCTGTTGTTGGCGATAAGCTTATGGGATTTGCACATAAAAATAATTTTGCTGGTATAGTTGTAAATGGATATGTAAGAGATACAGCAACAACTGCTCAAATAGATGTAGCACTATATGCTCTTGGAACTTATCCATTCAAAAGTCAGAAAAAGGCTAATGGTGAAATAGGAATTGATATTGAATTTTCAAATGTTAAATTTAAGACAGGTGAATATATTTACTGTGACCAAGATGGAATAATCACAAGTAAAGAAAAATTATAACTTTGAGAAGTCCCATATAGGGACTTAATAAAACTTATGGATCTCATCCATAAAGTTTACAAACTCTATATCATCACCTTTATCTGTTAGAAAATTATTTAAATATTCTTCAGAGGCATCAATACCACCTTTTTGTTCTACTTCAAGTAATTCGCTATACAATTTAGCCATTACATCTATAATATGTCTTGATACTGTTTTTCTAGATGCCATATATCCTATTATCTCATTAGTATCTGCATCTCTTCTACTTTCAAACTCTGTAAAAATCCAATAGTATCTACCATCTTTAGCTCTATTCTTTACAACTACATTAAGATTTTTACCTTGTTTTATAGTTTCCCAAAGTATTTTAAATACAACTTTTGGCATATCTGGATGACGTATAATATTATGTGGTTGACCTATTAATTCATCTTCACTATATCCACATACTTCTACAAAATAATCATTACAATATGTAATTTTACCCTTTGCATCAGTTTCACTTACTATATATCTTTTTGGGTCTAATTGGATCTCTTCATCTATTAATACTTTTTCCATAATCAATCCTACTTATTCTTCAACTCTTGTACCATTTTATTAAATTCATATATCTCACCAGCCAATGATTTAATTTGATCATCACTCATCATCTTAATTAGATCATCCATTAATGGATTTGATTTTACACCAGTTTTAAAATCACTAATATCTTTCAATATTTCATCAGATGTTTTATTAAGCAAAGATGGTCCAATAATTCCATTTGCATAATCATTATGACATGCTGAACACTTAACAATAAACTCTTTACTTAATTTTTTTACTAAAAGTGATACTTGTACTTTTTCATAAGGACTTCTTACATGCATATTAGCTTCGATTACTGTTCTTGGCTTTGTTCTTACACTAGCATCTTTATTAGCAGGTTCAGCATTAAGATCATATCCTGATTTTATACCATAAGAGAAATAATAATTTTTACCATTTTTTGTATGATCTTCCTTCTCTTTCTCCTCTACTTTAATTGCATTAGCATTTTCATTTGCAACTATTTGTATCTTTGGAGTTGATGATGTAGTCGTAGTAGTTGATATAGCTTGTTGCTTGTCTTGCTCTGGTTTATCAGAACATCCAGTAAATATCAGTAATACTGTTGATGTAGCTACTAAAGCTATATTCTTTATTTTCATGATCTTTTCCCTTTATTATAATAATCATCATATGATAACCTAGGTTTAATCACAATAGCAGGTTCCTGCACAGGACAAACCTCTTGACATACACCACATCCAGTACATCCTTCATAGATTTCTGGTCTAGTAATACCACTTGATTTTGTTACCATTGCAATAGCACTTAATGGATTTGGCATAGGACACATATCTGCACATAATGTACATTCCTTCCCTTCATATCCATCAAACTTATCTAATATTCTATCTTCAAGTGGATTAACATTAGTTACATTTGCAATGAAATCCTTCATTTTTTGATCATAACCAGCTGGTACAGGTGTATTTGTAACAGCTAGACATGTTCGCGGGTGTTCTAGTACAGCTATTCCCATTTTGATATCTTCTGGTTTTTCACAATCATGATCAAGTGCACCACTAGGACAAGCTAATACACAAGGAACTGCACTACACGCATAACACCCTCTAATATTTGCATCAATATATGGTGTACCTACCCCATGACCTTTAGCTATATCTGCAAGTTCAATAGAATGATAAGGACATACTTGAAGACACTGACCACATTTTATACAAAGTGCTAAAAATTCTTTTTCATCTACTGCACCAGGTGGTCTTAATCTATTTTCAGCAACTGCACCACTCGGACTTAATGCAATTCCACCAGCTGCAGCTAGTCCTAAAATACCCAATGTTGAATACTTTACAAATTCTCTTCTATCTGTTTTAATCTTGGCCATACTTCTTATCCTTTTAATAGAACTTTTGGTTCTTTATCTTCCATTATAAATAATGGTTTTGTAAATGGTGCTAATTTAGCTAAAAAATTTAATAGTGAAATTACAGGTGAGCCATAGAAAAATTTCACATCTTCATTATATACCCATAGCTGATCAGCGTATTGGTAGACTTTATGTGAGGTGTCACCTATATTGTCATGATCTCTATCAAATCCTTCATAATTATCCCAGTAATTTCCAACAATCTTATTTTTATAAGTTTTTGCCCCTCTACTATCGTTGATAATATCTTCAATATTACCCTGTATTGTATTACCTCTAATTACATTGTCAATACTTAAAGAATGAAAATGTAGCCCCTCAGAGTTATATAAAATTTTATTATTTTCAATCCAATTATTTGTATCTGGTTCGAAAGGTGATCTATCTATATACATTCCTTGTGCACAATATATCATCGTATTATCTTTAATTGTGAAGTTTGATACATCTTTTAGCCCTATCCCCATGCCTGTAGCACCTAAAGAACTTTTTATTACATTCCCTGTCGCAATTGTATCTTGTGAATACATGAAAAATATACCTACAGAGTTAAACTTATAAGTATTATTTCTTACATAATTTTTACCAGCATACATAAAGTGTAGTGAATATCTACAGTATTCTCCATAGTTTTCTTCTATTGTATTTCCATGTGAATACCATACTACCATGTCTCTTGATTTTATAAGTGAATTTTTATTTACAATGTTATCATTGCTATACCACAATCTAAGACCATCACCTCTAAGACCTAAATCTAAAGCTTCTTTTGATGTAATACTATTATTTGAAATAATTGAATTATTTATCATTTGTACATCTATACCAAAAAGTGTCTCTTTAATCGTACAATCACTAATCTCATTTTGAGATCCATCCATAAGCTTAATTGCAGCATCTAAATTTTCATGACGCTCTCCACTATTTTGAATAGTTAAATTTTTAAGAGTGATATATGATCCCTTTGCAGTAATCACTGTACCTGTATTTTCACCATCTATTATTACACCATCTTCAATTCCTAAAATTGTAATTGGTTTATTAATAGTAATACTACCCTTATATATACCAGCTGGTAGTTTTAAAATAGAACCATCTGGTGCTTTATCAATAGCATCTTGTAATATATTTGCATTTATAAAACTAACTAAAGCTATAAATAATAAAAATAATTTATTTAACATCTGCTTCATCAATCTCTTTTCTTTTTGCTAAAAATGCAAGTAATGAAAATAAACTTATCGCCATAATAATATAGAATCCTATTGTAGGATATGAATGTGTAACAAACTGTGCAATCTTACCATCACCAAATACTGTTGGCATAAATGGCTTAATCTTAAATGCTCCCCAATCATGTAAATTATGTCCAAAATGATATAACCAGAATGAATAATCAGCTATAAAGAGTATCGGTAATGAAGTTGGTATTAACATCATATAATTTAAAATTTTTGATCTTGTCATCATAGCAAATATCATCCCCAAACTTAGCAATAATAATGCATATATACCAATCTCTCTTTCAATTGTACCACCAGTCCACATAGGATCCATACCAACATAGTGATTAATAGTATTCATCTCATGAACTTCTCCACTATACCCATCAAAGTGGAAGAATACAGGAATACCCTCAGGGAATGCTTCCTCTGGATAATTTGGTGCTTCTAATGATACTGCCCATATAGGTAATGATGCAACACCTAATTCTGATGCACTCTCTATCATTCCATCTAGGTTATTATGTGCTTCTTTTGGTGTGGCAATTGATTTATATCTACCTTGATTATAGAAATTCCAAATTGTTTTTGAGAAATCATGAATCTCACTCTCTTTCCCTTGTTCAATCTTATTTAATACACCATGGAAACCTATCATAGGTGCAGTAAATGCAAAAGTTAAAAGTAGTACAGCAATTGTAGCAAAGACTTTAGGATATCTTACAAGACCAGTATCTCTAAACTTAAAGTTTAAAGCATCGGCGTGACATACATCTACACATCTACCACATAAAGTACAATCATTACCCATGATAAATTGAGTTTTTATATCTTTTTCATCAATTTGTTTTTTATATTTTGATTTCGTTATTTCTAATACTTGATTTTCAAAACAAACATCATGACATACCATACAACTATCACAATTATCATTCCACTCTACTCTAAGTGCTGATGCCTTAGATAAATATCCATACGAAGTACCTATAGGACATATATATGTACACCATACTCTTCTTGAATAAAATACTTCCATTAAGAATACAACTAATACCCATATAAAGGCTACAGACCAACCATAAGCTATCATTCTACTTAAAATACCTACAACATTAAATGTCTCAAATACTAAGTATCCACTTGTAAAAGATAGTAAAAGAAAAGCAGCCCAAAAGATATGTCTTACTCTATGATCAAACTTTCTACTTTTTATTATCTTCTTTGATACAAGTGTATTGTGCCATTTTTCACCTATCTCACTTAAAATTCCATATGGACATACCCAAGAACAATAACTTCGTCCACCTACAAGTAAATATACAACGATAATAGTGGTTACACCAATTACCATATTTATTGGTATATGCCAAGTTGCTAGGAATAGTTGCAAATTCATAAATGGATCTATCATATGGAAACCAAGGAATCTTGATCCACTTAATGTACCTTCAAGTACTTGTAAATCTATGAAGAATGATAGGAAAAATAATGCATGGATACCAATTACTAGTATCCATCTTTTCATCCTGTAAGAAAATTTTGTTTTCCCATCTTTGCTCTTATCAAAAAATGTAGACCAAAAACTCGTATTTTTTATTGTTTCTCTATTGTTATACTTATCCATCTATCTTACCACGCTGACATATCATATTTATTTGCATTATTCTCTTGTTTTTTACCTGATGGTGCTTCTTTTGATCTTCGTTCAAAATCACCAATCTCTTTTGCTAATTCTTCTAAAGCAGTTTGATCAAGTGACATAAGAAGCCCTTTCATTACAAGATTTTCTCTTCTACCAGCTTTAAATTCTTC
>JADHTT010000045.1 GCA_016784825.1 Campylobacterales bacterium | reverse complement strand
ATATTAAAACGTATACGAAAAAGGGTAACAATGAGAATTGAAGATATAGAGATTGGTGAAGATGAAAACTTTGCAGCAATGTTTGAGGAGAGTGAAAAACAGACAGAAACAGGTGAAGTAGTAAATGGTAATATAGTTGCAATTAACGAAGATAACTTTGTAGTAAGTGTTGGCGGGAATGAGGGAAGAATTAATATTTCTGAAATCACTACTAATGGTGTTGTAAAATATTCAGTTGGCGATGAAATTAGTGTAATTATTCTTGGAAGCAGAGGAGAAAGTCTTTCTCTATCACATCAAAAAGTTTTACAAAAAGAACTTGTAGATGCTTTCTTTAAAGAGCATGGTGAAGAGCCAGAAAATGTAATTGTTAATGGTGTTGTAACTTCGGTAAAAAGAAGAGCTGGATTCATTGTAAAAGATGATAATGGTCTAGAATACTTTATGCCAATGGGTCATGGATATTTAAAAGCTGATAATGCACTTGGTAAGAAAGTAGAAGCAAAAGTACTTAAAGTAAATCCAGATCAGAGCTCAATTGTAATTTCTAGAAAAGTTCTTATTGAAGCTAAAAAAGCTATCAAAGAAGAAACAATCAAAAAAATCATGGCTGATGACAAACCAGTAATTGGTACAATTAAAAAAATCACTTCTTATGGTATGTTTATTGATCTTGGTGGAATTGATGGATTATGTAACTACAATGAGATATCTTATAAAGGTCCTGTAAATCCATCTTCTTACTACAAAGAAGGTGACCATGTAGAAGTTAAAGTTCTAAAATATGATGAAAATAAAGGTCATATTTCTTTATCAATCAAAGCTTGTCTTCCAAATCCATGGGAAGAGATGAAAGATCAACTAGAAGCTGGTGATACAATTGGTGTAACTGTTTCTAACTTCGAATCTTATGGTGCATTTGTTGATTTAGGAAATGATGTAGAAGGTCTTCTTCATATTTCTGAAATCTCTTGGAATAAAAACCTTAAAAACCCTCAAGACGTTTTAAATATCGGTGATGAAATCAATGTACAAGTAATTGAATTAGACGCTGATAAAAGAAGATTAAGAGTATCTTTAAAATCTCTATTACCAAAACCATTTGCTAGCTTTACAGCAACTCACAAAGCTGGTGATACTATGACTGGTAAAGTTGTAACTGTTACTGACTTTGGTGCATTTATTAACTTAGGTGAAGTTGATGGATTACTTCACAATGAAGAAGCAAGCTGGGATAAAGGTGTTAACTGTAAAGATCTTTATAAAAAAGGTGATGAAATTGAAGTTAAAATTATTAGAATAGATTCTGATAAAGAAAACATCTCTTTAAGTACAAAAAGTTTATCTGATTCTCCAGTAAAAGCATTCCAAAATGAAAATCCTGTAGGAACAATTGTAAAAGGAACTATCAAAGACTTTAAAGATTTCGGTATGTTTGTAAAATTAAATGATAATATCGATGCATTAGTAAGAACTGAAGACTTCGGACCATTTGAAAAAGATGAAGCTAATGTAGGTGATGAAATTGAAGCAGTAATCGTAAATATCGATACTCAAAGAAATAAAATTAGATTATCAATCAAAAGATTAGAATCTCAACAAGAAAGAGAACTTCTAAAAACTGTAAATGATGATACTTCTATGACTTTTGGTGATGCACTAAAAGGTCAATTAGGAAGATAATCCTAACTACTAACAGTGGCTAAATCATAGCCACTGTTTATATTAAACTAAAAACAAAGCATTGTCTTTAGTTTAATATAATTTAATATAAATTTTCACAAGGAAACTTCATGAATAAACACACAATAGTTGTATGTGACCATATCCACGAAAGTGGTTTAGAAATTTTAAAAACAACAAGTGATATTAACTATGTCTATGCTGCTGATATTGATAAAACAGCTCTATTAGATGTAATTAAAGATGCAGATGTTTGTATTACTAGAAGTTCTACAGATGTAGATCAAAAATTTCTAGACGCAGCACAAAACCTAAAAGCAGTTGTAAGAGCTGGTGTAGGGTATGATAATGTAGATATGGATGGTTGTAGCAAACAAGGTGTTATTGCTATGAATGTACCAACTGCAAATACATTAGCGGCAACTGAACTTACAATGACACATATGCTTTCTTGTATGAGAAAAATGCCATTTGCTCATGCTCAATTAAAAGATCAAAGGATCTGGAAAAGAGAAGATTGGTATGGTCAAGAGTTATATGGTAAAAAATTAGGTGTAATTGGATTTGGTAATATTGGACACAGAGTTGCATTAAGAGCAAAAGGCTTTGAAATGGATGTTGTTACTTATGACCCATATATTGATTCAACTAAAGCTACAGATTTAGACATAAAATACACAACAAACTTTAATGATATTTTAGACTGTGATATTATTACAATTCATACACCAAAAAATGAAGAAACTCTTGATATGATTGGTGAAGAAGAGATAGCTAAAATGAAAGATGGTGTAATTTTAATTAACTGTGCTAGAGGTGGTTTATACAATGAAGAAGCTCTGTACAATAATTTAAAATCAGGTAAAATTGCTATGGCTGGTATTGATGTATTTAAAAAAGAACCAGCTACAGATCATCCATTATTAGATCTTCCTAATATTATTGTAACTGCACACCTTGGTGCAAATACAGTAGAGTCACAATTAAAAATATCTACACAAGCAGCTGAAAATGCAATTGAAGCAGCTAGAGGGATAGGATATCCACATGCACTAAACTTACCAATTGATGAATCAAAAATCCCACCTTTTGTAAAACCATATCTAGAATTAACTCAAAAAATGGCTTTCTTAATATCTCAAATGGATAAATCAGCAGTAAAATCTATCAAAATAGAGGCTGAGGGTGAAATTGGCGATTATCTAGATTCTTTAAATACATTTGCAACTGTTGGAGCACTAACTACAGCACTTAGTAATGAAAAAATCAACTATGTAAATGCTACATTTATTGCAGATGAAAAAAATATTAAATTTGATGCAGCTAAGGTAGCAAATAATAGTGGATATAAAAATAAAGTTACAGTTAAAATCACTACAACTAATAGTGTAAATAGTGTAAGCGGTACAATCTTTAATGAAGATGTACAAAGAATAATTGCTGTAAATGCAAATATTATGGATATTGAACCATCTGGTAAAATGATCCTAGTATCAAACTCTGATGTACCAGGTGTAGTTGGAGCTGTTGGAAAAATTTTAGGTGATAATAATATTAATATCTCCGACTTTAGATTAGGTAGAAATACTGCTGGAGCATTAGCAGTAATTATAGTAGATAATGATGTAAGCAAAGAAGTATTATCATTATTAGAAAATCTTGAAGCAGCTACATCAGTTTGCTTTGTAAATATATAAATAGAAGGAAAATATTATGGCATTAGGAATGAGTGATTTAAAAAAAGGTCTTAAGATACAAGTTGATGGTATTCCATATAAAATTACTGACTACGCACATGTTAAGCCAGGTAAAGGTGCAGCATTTGTAAGATGTAAAATTTGGAATTATATTAATGGTAAAACTATTGAAAAAACTTTCCATGCTGGTGATAAATTTGACACTCCTGATTTACAACAAAAAACAATGCAGTTTTTATATGATGATGGTGAAATGCTACAATTTATGGACACTCAAACATATGATCAAATTGCTTTAACACATGATCAAGTTGGTGATACAGAAAAATGGATTATTGATGGTATGAATGTTGATATGATGTTCTTTAATGGTGAAGCTATTACTGTTGAAGCACCATTAAGTGTTGAAATGAAAGTTGTTGAGACTCCACCAAACTTCAAAGGTGATTCTCAAGGTGGTAAAAAACCAGCTACATTAGAATGTGGTGCAGTTGTTCAAGTACCATTCCATATTGTTGAAGGTGATATGGTTAAGTGTGATACTAGAACAGGTGAATACACAGAAAAAGTTAAATAGGTTTCAATATGTCATTATTACAAAAACAAGCCAATACAATTAGATTTTTAGCTGCTGATATGGTACAAAAAGCAAACTCAGGACACCCAGGTGCACCAATGGGTATGGCTGATATCGTTACTGTATTAAGTAAACACTTAAAACTAGATCCATCTAATTCATCATGGCTAAATAGAGATAGATTAGTATTCTCAGGTGGTCATGCTTCATCTATGGTTTATTCACTATTACACCTTTGGGGATTTGATGTAACAATTGAAGATCTTAAACAATTTAGACAAACTGGTTCTAAAACACCTGGTCACCCAGAATTTGGTCATACGCATGGTGTAGAGATCACAACTGGACCATTAGGTCAAGGTATTGCTAATGCAGTTGGTTTTGCAATGGCTTCAAAATATGCAGCATTTTCTCTAAATACTGATCATACTGATGTAATTGATCATCACGTATATTGTCTATGTGGTGATGGTGACCTTCAAGAAGGTATCTCTTACGAGGCACTTTCAACAGCAGGTCATCAAAATCTTTCAAATATGACATTAATCTATGACTCAAATGACATTACAATTGAAGGTGATATCTCTATTGCTTGGAGTGAAGATGTTACTAAAAGATTTGAAGCAATTAACTTTGATGTAATTACTATAGATGGTCACGATTTTGATGCTATTGAAAATGCTCTGTCTTCTTCAAGAGAATCTGATAAGCCTACACTAATCATTGCAAGAACTGCTATTGGTAAAGGTGCAGCTACTATGGAAGGAAGCCATCATACACATGGTGCTCCTTTAGGCGCTGATGAATTAGCAGCATCAAAATCAAAAGCTGGTTTTGATCCAGAACAATCATTTGTAGTGCCAGAAGATGTAAAAGCAGCATTTGACAAGACTGCAACTGGTACACTTCAAAGTAAGGCTTGGGATAAACTAGTAAGAAAAGATCTTCCATTAAGTGAACAAAATGAAACTTTAAATGCTTTACTGAATCCTGATTATTCAAAAGTTGTATATCCAGAATTTGAAGCAGGAAGCGAAATTGCTACAAGAGATTCAAATCATAAAATTCTAAATGCTATAGCAAAAGCTGTACCATCATTTTTAGGGGGATCAGCTGATCTTGCACCTTCAAATAAAACTGAATTAACAGGACTTGGCGACTTCCCAAGAGGACGAAATATCCACTTTGGAATCAAAGAACACTCAATGGCTGCAATTGCAAATGCTATGAATCTTTATGGTTTATATAGAGTATTCTCTGCGACATTCTTTATCTTTAGTGATTATCTAAAGCCAGCAGCTAGAGTTGCTGCATTAGCTAATATTCCACAACACTTTGTATGGACTCATGATTCTATTGGTGTTGGTGAAGATGGTGCAACACACCAACCTATTGAACAACTATCTCAGTTTAGAGCATTACCTAACTTCTATACATTTAGACCAGCAGATGCATCAGAAAATGTAAAATGTTGGCAAAAAGCTCTTACTATGAGTGCTCCTACTGCATTTGTATGTTCTAGACAAAAACTACAAACTCTAAAACCTCAAAAAGTTCATGGTGATGTAGAAAATGGTGGATATCTTCTTACCAAAAGAGAAAATGCAAATACAACGCTTATGGCATCTGGTTCTGAAGTAATGTTAGCATTATTGACAGCTTGTCAACTTGAGGCAAAAGGTATTATTTGCAATATTGTATCTGTACCATGTTTTGATCTTCTATGTGAGCAAGAGAAAGAATATATCGATACTATTATTGATCCTAGCACAAATGTAGTTGCAATTGAAATGGCAACTGCAATGGAATACTATAAGTTTGCTGATCATGTTATAGGTATGGATAGCTTTGGTGAAAGTGGTCCTGCTGAGGAATTATTTGATAAGTTTGGATTTACTCAAAAGAAACTTACTGATAAAATAGAATCACTACTTTCATAATATATACCAAAGACTACTTTATAATACATAATAATTAGGAAGTAGTCTTTGCCATTATCAAATCTTAATACCCAACAACTAAATTCAGCTACTTGTAAAAGTGGTCACAATTTAATCATAGCTAGTGCTGGTACTGGTAAAACATCTACTATTGTAGGTAGAATTGCATACCTTTTAAATAATGGTTCTAAACCAGAAGATATTATGCTTCTTACATTTACTAATAAAGCTGCTGCTGAGATGGTAAGTAGAGTTGCTAAATACTTTGGTGATGATGTAGCGAAAAAAATATTATCTGGTACATTTCATTCTATTAGCTATAAGCTACTAAAACAACTAAATACAAAAATCACCCTCAAATCTCCTAGAGAACTCAAAACATTATTTAAATCAATTTATGAAAAAAGAGTATTTTCTACATATGATGACGAAGCAAAACCATATGATGGTGGATATCTATATGATATATATTCACTATTTTTAAATAGTACATATGATGAACAATTTTCCCAATGGATTATTGATAGAAATAGTGAGCATAGCGAATATACATTAATATACGAAGATGTAATTGATGAATTTGAAAAATTAAAAAAGCAATATGGGTATGTAAATTTTGATGATCTACTTTTAATGATGATAGAGAAACTTCAATCAAATGAATTTAGATTTACAGAAATACTTGTAGATGAATATCAAGATACTAATCCACTTCAAGGTAAACTTCTTGATGCTTTTAAACCAAAGAGTTTATTTTGTGTTGGTGATTATGATCAGTCAATATATGCATTTAATGGTAGTGATATTGGTATCATCTCATCATTTTCTACAAGATACAAAGATACAAATATAT
>JADHTT010000044.1 GCA_016784825.1 Campylobacterales bacterium | reverse complement strand
CTCCAAAAGATTTTGGAATTTGGTCAGTTTACATATGCCTGAGTATAAAAATCAAGAGAAAGTACTTAAGAGTAAAATGTTTTAAAGTACAAAATCACTATTCGTTAATTTTGTCTTTAATTTCCCTAGCAATTTCGCAAATAGATTTAATTTTTTCATTATTTGATAAACTATCATCAAGAAGTTTTTTAACAAAAGCACTTCCAACGATTACACCATCTACACCTTTTGCTTTATCTTTTGCTGTATTTTGATCTACACCAAACCCAATATAAAGTGGAGTTGATGTACAAGATCTTACATCTTCTATAATCTTTGTAAGATCCTCTTTAGCACCACTTCCTGTAATACCTGCATATGCAACCATATAAATAAATTTACTACTATTTGCTGTGATTGTTTTAATTCTTTCCAAACTATCAGTTGGTGCAACAAAATCAATTAGATGTTGATCGTACTTATTAAACATATCTTTGTAAGCTTTAGCCTCTTCGTAAGGTAAATCAGGGATAATTGAGCCTTGAATATTAAATTCTTTCCCTTTTGCTAAGAACTCTTCCATCCCATAATGGTAATATGGATTCATATATCCCATCCACAGTGTATCCATTTGTGGTGCAATAGCACTTGAGATTTCAAATAAATCTTTTAGCTTAAATCCATTTTGAAGTGCTTTTAAACTTGCTTTTTCAATCACTGGTCCATCTGCAACAGGATCAGAAAATGGTATTCCAAGTTCAAGTGTGTCAACACCTGCATCTTTCATACTAAGTGCTAAATCTACTGTGAAATTATTTTCTGGTAAAGATGCTGTAATAAATCCTACTAATTTTTTATCCATATTGCTAAATACCTTTTTATTTAATGTGACATAATATCAAAAAGATTATAAAAAATATACCTACATTATTCTAATTATACTTTATAATATAAATTTAAGATATATTTATTATAATAACATATTATATTACAAGGTTTTAAATGAAAAGAAGAAATTTTATACAAACAATTGGATTAGGATTGTGTGCATCTACACTAACAATTAATGCAAACTCATTACCAAGCAAGACAAATAAAACAAGAGTTGTTGTCGTTGGTGGTGGTATTGGTGGGATAAATACTGCACAATCTATCAAAGCAAATGATCCAGATAACAAAATAGAAGTGATTATTTTGGAACAAAATAAAGAATATTTTGCATGTCCAATGAGTAATACACTATTTGGTGAAGTTAAAGAAGTAGTACAAGATGAAGGTATTACTTTTAAATATGATTATAAATCTACAAAAAAGAATCATAATATAAATGTAATCATTACAGAAGTATTAGATGCCGACATTGAAAAGAAAATAATTACTACAACAAAAGGTGATATATCTTATGACTATGTAGTTGTGGCTACTGGAATATCAAATGACTATAAAAAATCATTTCCAAACTGGGATAAAGAGAAAATCCAAAGAGCACAAAAAGAAACTCCATCTGGTATGATTTCAGATTCTGGAATAGAAAAAAATATTTTACTATCACAAATGCAAGAATGGAAACAAAATGGAGGAGAAGGTGATTTTATTATTGTACCTCCATTTGGTGGGAAGGTTAGATGTTTACCAGCAGCATATGAAAGAGCTTGTATGGTATCTGAGTTTATCAAAAAATATAAACTTAAAGGATCAGTACATATACTAGATAATAGCCCTAGCCCAAAAGCAAAAGGTGCAAAATTTATTGAGATGTTTATTAAGTATCACAAAGATACTATTAAATTTAATGGTATGAGTGGATCTGATATGGAAAGTAGAATCAAAAAGGCTGGATATACATTAGATAATTTTAAATCAAAAGAAAACTTTTCAATAGTTGAAGAATCATTTGCAACTGCAAAGGTTAAAGATGTGAATTTTGATACTAAAACAATAGAAGTAAAGTTTAATGATAATTTTGATGATGATGAGGGGATAATTAAACATATTGATTATTCTTTAGCCAACATTATGCCAAGACATAAAGCAAATATAACAACTAATTTTTTTAAAGTAAAAAAAGACAATTGGGGTGGTATTATCTGTGCACCTAAAAAAATGTACTCAGTATCAGATAATACTGTATATGCCGTTGGAGATATTGTAGGGTTCCATACATTAAGCCCATCTGCACAAGTATCAGCGTCTATGGGGATATTGGTTGGTAAATCAATTGCCAAAAGGATACTAGAAGGTATTGATAAAATTGATATGACAGAAGCTGGTATTACATGCTTTTCAATGGTATCAAGTGATCCACTAAAAGCAATTGAAATTGCAAAAAAAATTAAAATTACAAAGCAAGGTCAAGCCAAACCATACGGCACTAAGACAAGTTTTACAAATGGATATGGTCTTATTGGATGGTATCAAGCAATTGTAGAAACACCATTTAAATATTAAACTATCTTAATAGTTTTAAAGTTTTAACTACCCTTTGATATAATAAGTTAAAATAATTTAAAACTATTAGGATTTATCTTGTCTAAACAAACAATTACATCTTTACAAAAAGCAAAAACAAATAATAATAAACTAGTAATGGTGACAGCTTATGATGCACTATTTGCAAAACTATTAGATCAAAATGTCGATATGATACTAGTTGGTGACAGTTTAAATATGAGCTTTGCAGGTAAAGAAGATACGCTAAGTGCAACTCTTGATCAAATGATATATCATACACAAGCTGTGTGTACTGGAGCACCAAATACATTTGTAGTGTGTGATATGCCTTTTGGAACATATACAGATGAAAAGCTAGCTTTAGAGTCTGCTGTAAAAGTATATCAGCAAACTCAAGCAGCTGCTATTAAAATAGAAGGTGGAGTAGAAAAAGCACCAATTATTAAAGCCCTTACATCTAATTCTATTGCTGTTATGGGTCATATTGGACTAATGCCTCAATTTGTACGAAGTGAAGGTGGATACAAGGTAAAAGGTAAAGATGAATCAAATATTGCTTCACTTATAGAAGATGCAAAAGCTGTTGAAGCTGCTGGTGCATTTGCTATTGTAGTTGAAGGGGTAAAATCTGAAGCCGCAAAAGCAATTACCCAAGCAGTAAGTGTTCCTGTAATTGGTATAGGTGCAGGAAAAGATGTAGATGGTCAGGTACTTGTATGGTCTGATATGTTTGGATTCTTTGAAGAATTTAAACCAAAATTTGTAAGACAATACCTTGATGGGGCTAAGCTTATAAAAGATGGTCTTAATCAATTTAACAGTGATGTTAAAGATGGTTCATTTCCAAATAAAGATGAAGAGTATTAGTGGAAAGAATTGTTGATTTAGAAACTATATCATTTGAAGAGGATTCATCAGAAGTTTCTCTTCGTCCATCTATTTGGGATGAATATATTGGTCAAGAAAAGATCAAAAAAAACTTACGAGTTTTTATAGAAGCTAGTAAAAAAAGAGATGAGGCATTAGATCACATTCTTTTCTTTGGACCTCCAGGACTTGGAAAAACTACACTTTCATATCTTATATCAAATGAGATGGGATCAAATATCAAAGTGACTGCAGCCCCTATGATAGATAAGTCAGGTGACCTTGCAGCAATTTTAACAAATCTTGAAGAGGGTGACATCCTTTTTATAGATGAGATACATAGATTAAGTCCAGCAGTTGAAGAGATATTATATTCTGCTATGGAAGATTATAGATTAGATATTATTATAGGTTCTGGACCTGCTGCACAAACTGTTAAAATTGACTTACCAAGATTTACATTAATTGGTGCTACTACAAGAGCTGGTATGATTTCAAATCCACTTAGAGAACGATTTGGAATGCATTTTAGGATGCAATTTTATTCAGATGATGAACTATCAAATATTATTGTCCAAGCCTCACATAAATTAAATAAAATATCACATGATGATGCGAGCTTAGAAATAGCAAGAAGAAGTAGAGGTACTCCAAGAGTAGCCTTGCGACTTCTTAGACGAGTAAGAGACTTTGCAGAAGTTGAAAATGAAGATATGATAAATTTATCAAGATCTGCTTTTGCCCTAAATGAATTAGGTGTAAGTGAAACTGGATTTGATGAAATGGATTTAAAACTACTTGAATTACTTTTATCAAATAAAGGGCGTCCAATGGGACTTAGTACAATTGCAGCTGCACTTAGTGAAGATGAAGGAACTATTGAGGATGCAATTGAGCCATATCTTTTAGCAAATGGATATATAGAAAGAACTGCTCGTGGTAGAGTAGCTACAGTTAAGAGCTATGAACTATTTAGATTAACACCTCCACAAAACAATCAAACTAGTGATGGGAGTTTATTTTAATGAAACCGATACATTTTTTAAGTGTTGTATTACTTATTACACTTGCAATATTATGGCAACTTTTTGATCCATTTTTAAAATCAATTTCAGTAGCCCTACTTTTAGCAATCGCTACAAACAGTATTAAGACACATTTAGAGTTTAGATTTAATAATAATCTACTAACAACAATTAGTATGACTTTGTTGCTTGGTTTATTGTTTTTTATACCATTATTATATTTTATTTCATCATTTGTACAATATATAAATACAGTTAATCAAGAGTCCTTAATATCTTTATTTGAACAAGCTAAGATATTTGTTGGAAATATTTCAAATGATTTTGAGTTTATAAAAATGCAACTACAAGAGATACTAAATAATATTGATATTAAATCTATAGTATCACAAGTATTATCAGTAGGAAGCTATCTAGGTAAAAATACAGCATCATTTATAGTTGATATGATTATGATATTGGTATTTTATACATTCTTTGTATACTATAGTAGAGAATTAGTGTCATATGTAAAAGATCTTTTACCTCTAAAAAAAGAAGATAGTAATGAACTATTTGCTGAAGTATCAAATGTAATGGGTGTTGTTTTTTATTCAATCATTGCTACAGCATTACTTGAAGGGGTCCTATTTGGTGTATTTGTTTCACAATTTGGATATGATGGTCTTCTTACAGGAATTCTTTATGGATTTGCATCTTTAATACCAGTAGTTGGTGGAGCATTAATGTGGGTACCAATTGCACTAATTGAAATTTTCAGTGAAGATATATCTAGTGCTGTTTATATCATGCTATATTCAATTATAGTTATATCTATTATTGCAGACACTATAATAAAACCAATGATAATTAGTTATATAAATAATCAAGTAGTTAAAACTCCTACAAATATCAATGAGATAGTTATATTCTTCTCTATACTAGCGGGACTTAGCACATTTGGTTTTTGGGGTATGATTATAGGACCTGCAACAGTTACATTTTTCATATCAATTTTATATATTATAAAAAAATGTCATTTAGTGTAGCAATGAGAAATATACATAAAAAAATTGGAATTATTTTAGCACCATTTTTAATAATCTTATCTATTAGTGGAATGGTACTACTTTTTAGAAAAACAGAACTTTATGGAAAAGAAACAAAATCGTTTTTAGTTTCATTACATACTTGGGAAATCATTATGCCTTATATTGGAATATTTTTAGGATTAGGTGTTTTATTTATGAGTATTAGTGGTATGTATATCTATTTTAAGGCTAGAAAAAGAGATACTTCTAAATAAAGTATCCTAGAATCCAACCAATCCCAAAACCAATTAGATGAGCATACCAAGCTACAGGTAAACCTATTAAAAGTGGAGCAAAAGATATCAATAGTATCCAAATAATCATACCTTTTCTTTGGTATTGATCTTTTAGTGCTATTAAACCAATTATTACAGATATAGCTCCAGATGCACCTACAAGATTTGACATACTATCAAAACCATACATATATAAAAAACTAAACAATGAAGTTAGAATACCACCTACAAAGTATATAATTAAAAACTTTTTAACACCAAATGCTTGTTCAACAAGATTTCCAAATTGAAATAAGACGAACATATTCATCGCAATATGAAATAAACCGCCATGTGTAAACATTGTTGTAAGTGGTTGCCAATAAAATCCATATGTCAAAAATAATGAGTTTAATCCCATTATGATAGCACCATGCTCTATACTATTTTGGATAAAATATCCAATAATAGTAATAAATATGATTATATTAGTTGCAGAAAAAGTTTTTACATTGCTTAGCATTTTATTAATAACCTAAACCAATGATTCTTTTAATACCTCTTCTATTCTGGATACAGAGATAATATTTATAGCTGATTTAACCTCATCAGGTATATCTTTTAAATCTCTTTTATAATTTTTAGAAGGTATCAATGCTGTCTTTACACCAGCTTTATATGCTGCAATTAGCTTTTCTTTTAGACCACCTATAGGGAGTACTTTTCCAGTTAAAGACAATTCTCCAGTCATAGCTACATCTGCTCGTACTTTTTTATCGCTTAATATTGATGCTATAGTTACAGCCATTGTAATACCAGCACTTGGACCATCTTTTGGTGTTGCACCATCTGGAATATGAAGATGAATATCATAAGTGTTATATATGTTTTCTGCAGGTGTTTGAATCTTTTTGTTATCAATTAAAACCTTTACTACACTGTAAGATATTTTAGCTGACTCTTTCATAACCTCACCCATCTTACCTGTTAAAGATAGTTGACCTTTACCTTTTATTTTGATAGCTTCTATCTTAAGTAAATCTCCACCAACAGCAGTCCATGCTAAACCATTTGTAATACCTATTTGTGGTTGTTTATCAGTTTCTTCAATTTCAAATACAGGATTATCCAAAAAGTTTTCAAGATTTTTTGTATTAATTTTAACTTTTTTAATAGAACT
>JADHTT010000043.1 GCA_016784825.1 Campylobacterales bacterium | reverse complement strand
TAAAGAAATCTGCACCAGTTCTATCCATTTTGTTAACAAAGATCATTCTTGGAACTCTATACTTATTAGCTTGTCTCCAAACTGTTTCAGATTGTGGCTGAACTCCACCAACTGAACAGAATACTGCAACAGCACCATCAAGAACTCTCATAGATCTCTCAACTTCAATAGTAAAGTCAACGTGACCCGGAGTATCAATGATATTAATCATTAGTTCTTCATTTGTCTTTGGGTGTGTCCAGTTACAAGTAGTTGCAGCAGAAGTAATTGTAATACCTCTCTCTTGCTCTTGCTCCATCCAGTCCATAGTAGCAGCACCATCATGAACCTCACCGATTTTATGCTCAACACCAGTATAGAATAAAATTCTCTCTGTTGTTGTAGTTTTACCAGCATCAATGTGAGCAGCAATACCTATATTTCTAAGTCTATTAAGTGGAGTTTTTCTTGCCATCTTAATTGCCTACCATCTATAGTGAGCAAATGCTTTATTTGCTTCAGCCATTTTATGAATATCTTCTTTCTTCTTGAAAGAGTTTCCTCTCTCGTTAGCAGCTTCGAATAATTCGTTTGCTAATCTTTCTTCCATAGTTCTTTCATTTCTTTTTCTAGCAGAATCAACTAGCCATCTAAGTGCTAATGTTTGTCTTCTTTCAGATCTTACTTCTACAGGAACTTGATAAGTTGCTCCACCTACTCTTCTAGATTTTACTTCTAAAAGTGGTTTAACATTTTCAATTGCTTGTTCAAAGATTTCAATACCTTTATCTTCACCTCTTGAATCAAGGTTAGCAACTGCACCATACATAATTTTTTGTGCAACAGATTTTTTACCATCTAACATTACAGCATTAACAAACTTAGTGATCGTTTTGCTGTTATAGATTGGATCAGCCATTACTTCTCTTACGGGAGCTTTTCTTCTTCTCATTATCTAATCCTTTCTACTATTTCTTCGGCTTTTTAGTACCGTATTTAGATCTTGCAACAGTTCTATTTGCAACACCAGCTGTATCTAAAGCACCTCTAACGATGTGATACTTAACACCAGGTAAATCTTTGATTCTACCTCCTCTTACAAGAACAATCGAGTGCTCTTGAAGGTTGTGTCCCTCACCACCAATATATGAGATAACCTCAAATCCAGTAGTTAATCTAACTTTTGCAACTTTTCTTAAAGCCGAGTTAGGTTTCTTTGGTGTAGTTGTATATACTCTTGTACATACTCCTCTTCTTTGTGGACATTTTTCTAAAGCAGCAGATGGAGATTTTTTAACCTTCTTCTTTCGCTCTTGTCTGATTAATTGATTAATCGTAGGCATTTCTTTCCTTTTAAATTTGGTTTGTTGTGAATTTAGCTCCACACAAGCTTCTCAAAATAGAACATACTATTTCAATACTCCTAATTTCATACAGTTTCGGGGATTCCCTTATATCTTTGAAAAAAGTTACGGATTATACCCAAAAGTATTTTAAAGTTTCTTAAGGACACCTCTAAAACTTATTTAAGTAATAAATATATATAATTAAATATAACTATTCTAATTAAGACAATTTTTATCTTCTTTAGATTATTATGTTTTTAGATTTAAATATAAGGAATTAGTATATGGCAAATATTGCTGAAATTAAAGAAAAATTATCAAATGTAAAATATCCAGGATTCACAAAATCTATTGTTGAATTTGGTTTTTTAAAAGATGTTGAGCTAAATGGAGATGATGCTGTTATCTTTTTAGATATTACATCAACTGCACCAGAAGTTGAATCAACGCTAAGAGAAGAGATTACTAAAGAGATGGCTATTATTGGATTAAGTGCCCAAATTCATATTCAAAAACCAAAAGCACCACAACAACATAGTAATTCACAAAGTGGTAAAAATATTGCTCCACAAGTTAAAAACTTTGTAATGGTAAGTAGTGGTAAAGGTGGAGTTGGTAAATCAACTACTTCTGTTAACTTAGCAGTTGCTCTTGCAATGCAAGGTAAAAAAGTTGGACTTCTAGATGCTGATATCTATGGACCTAATATCCCTCGTATGATGGGAATTGAAAATGAAGAGCCACAAATTGTTGGTCAAAAAGTTATGCCTTATGAAGCATATGGTGTATCTGTAATGTCTATGGGTTCACTTATGCAAGAAGGTCAAGCTCTTATGTGGAGAGGTTCAATGGTTATGAAAGCAATTGAACAATTACTAAGAGATATTCTTTGGGAAGAATTAGATGTACTTGTGATTGATATGCCTCCAGGTACTGGTGATGCACAACTTACACTAGCACAAAGTGTTCCTGTAACTTGTGGGGTAAATGTTACTACTCCTCAACAAGTAGCACTTGATGATTCTAGAAGAAGTTTAGAAATGTTCAAAAAGCTTCATATACCTGTAGCGGGTGTTATTGAAAATATGTCTGGATTTATATGTCCTAATTGTGATGAAGAATCAGATATATTTGGATCTGGTACTTGTGAAGAACTTGCACGTGAATATGATACTCAAGTATTAGCAAATATACCAATTGAGCCTGCAATTAGAGTTGGTGGAGATTCTGGTAAGCCAGTAGTATTCCATTATCCTGAATCAGCAACTGGTAAAAGGTATTTAGCTGCTGCCCAAAAATTATGGGAAGCAGTTGAAGCAAGTGATGCAGATAACTCTGCTATTCAACCAACTACAGCTCCAGGTCAAAGTGCTTGTAGCGTATAGAGTAGCAAATACGGCTACTCTAGTTTAATTCACTAATCTCAGAAGTCCCAGTCTTTTTGACTTCTGTTGATTTATGTTTATTACTTACTTCAATATCCTGCCAAGATCCATATAGATTATCTAAGTCTTTAATGGTATCTGAGTCTACATTGTGATATCTTAAAAAAGATACAATATTTTGATAATGATCTTTATCAAATTTAATAACTATATTTGTATTATCATTATATACTCTTGCATGTGCTACTTTGTATAGGTTTCTTATTTTTAGACCTTGTATAGTTAATGATGTTTTATAAAAAACTACTAATTCTCTCTCATCTACCATAGTTCCTTTTAGCCCTGAAGCTGTTACAATCTTTAATGATTTTATTTGTGATGATGGATCTAAAAAGTCTATCTTTTGTCCAGCTACTATTTTACCTTCATCATCTGTCAATAAATCAAGTTTAATTGTCTTCTTTTCTTTTGCATATTGACCATCAAGATTAATAGTAAATTGTGTTGCAAATAGTGAGCTAGCAACTACTATAGATGCTAATAATATTTTCTTCATATTTGATTCCTCTATTTTATTTTTATCTGATATAATCATATCATAGTTTTCATTAGGAGTAAAATTTGCTTAGCGACATAAATTTTATTAATATAGCCAAAGAACTTGCTTCTGCATCTAAGTGTGTATCAAAGCAAGTAGGCGCAGTAATAGTCAAAGATGGCAGAATCTTATCAACAGGATACAATGGTACACCTGCAGGGCATACAAATTGTTGTGATCATTGGGATGGTGAATATACTAAAGATCATCATGAATGGTCAAAAACATATGAAATTCATGCAGAGATGAATGCAATAATTTGGGCTGCAAGAGAAGGTATTAGTATAGATGGCGCTACAATTTATGTGACACTAGAACCGTGTAGTGAATGTAGTAAAAATTTAATTGCTAGCGGAATTAAAAGAGTTGTTTATGATAAGTCATATGAGCATACAAACTCTGATACAATCTCAAAGTTTATTAAAGATAATGGGGTTTTAATAGAACAAATTAGCTATAGCTAATTGTTCTTAGTGTATCACCTGTTTCTTGTTTAATTTGATCATACTTACTTTGTGCTTTTTCTTTTTCTTGATGAGTAATAGGTACCCTAACAGATTTATATTCCACTAGTTTTCCATCTTTAAAAACACCAGATATACTAGCATACACCCAATAAAATCCCTGATCTTTTCTCAGGTTTTTAACAATACCTTCCCATTTATTAGTCGCTTTTAAAGTATCCCACATTTCTTGAAATACTGCTTTTGGCATATCTGGATGTCTTAGAATATTATGTGGTTGACCTATTAATTCAGATGATGAATAGCCACTAATATATAAAAACATTTCATTTGCAAATGTGATATTGCCATCAAGATCTGTACGAGAGATAATTACTTCTGTAGCTGGAACCTCTGTTTCAATTAGAAAATTACTGCTATTATATTCCATAGTTATCTTTCCGTCTTATCAAATTGCCTAGCAAAACCTTCTAAGTCTTTCTTCTTTAAGTCACCATTATAAATGATCTCTTCAGGTCTAATATCATTATCATGAAGCATAGTTGGTACTGCATCAGCATTTTCAAGTCTTTCCATATGGATATCCAGTTCATCTTCACTATATGCCATTTGCATATCAGCTGCTACCACATGAGGTAGAGCCTGAATAACTTTCATTTTTTTAAGCTCTTCTCCAACATTCTCACCTTCAATAGTAACGATAATTCGCCCTTTCTCATCATGCATATGATAATCACATGCATCACAATTTTTAAGATCTTCTACTAGACCATCTAGGTACTTTGGCACTGTTTGTACTACTACGCTTGAAACATTCATTTTCTTTTCCTTCTATTTGTTTAAGTTATAATAATTTACTTTTCTTGCATCACTTGCAACAAAGAGTTCATTTTCGTTAATAAATAATATTTTTGTTATTGTCATTTTGTTGTGAGTTAACCTAATAATATCATTTTTATATTCTGTATGAAAAACCTGGATATCATTATTTTCATACTTTGCAAATGCTGCTTTTTTCCCACTTGGACTAAGACCCGCACTGTATATTAAAAATCTAGCTTTTTTATAATAAGCACTATTATTCTCCTTATCATATACAACTGTTCTCATATCTTGACCTGCAGTAATAATTTTTCCATTTTTTAGGTCAATTTGAAATACATTATCAAGATTCTGTCCTGTATAAGATTTTATAAATGAACCATCTTTAATGCTGTGAAGCTTTAAATCTCCACTCTCATCTGCTGCAAGTAACTGATCCCTATTTTCATTTAACACAAAATCAGAAAACTTAGATCCTGATACTTGCATTTGCCATATATATTTTTTATTTTCTATGTCATATAAATAAAATTGATTGCTCAATGTTGCAAAAATAATTTTATTTTCATCTACCCATAAAGCTTTTAATATAGCTTTCTGCTCATGTGTATCTATGATTTTATCTAGTTTGCCAGCTTCATATCTAAATATTTGAGAAAATCCAGATTGTGCTTTTGATGCGATTAACATCCTTTCATTTAACACATCTGCACAATATATTTTAGGTGGCACATCATCCCCCATAAAATCTTTTATTGTAGGAAGCTGAATACTACTAGTAATTGATTTACTCTTCAAACTAAATATATCAATTTTACCTGCTTGAGTAGATATATAAATATTATTTTGATCATTAGATAGGTCTGTTACTCCTCCACTAGCAATAAAAGATAGTGTTGGTTTTAATGATGAAGCCCAAGAAGATAATGATATTGATATTATTAATAAAAATATTTTAAATAGTTTCATAATTTTTCACCTCTTTTAATTCAGTAATACTTATAGCATCTACAGGACAATATTTTATACAAAAACCACATAAAGTACATTGACTTAGATTAATTTCTGGCCTAAACATACCTATAAACTCTATTGCATTATCTAAACACGGATCTTTACAAGAAAAACATAAAGTATCATGCCAACTCATACATTTAATCATATCTATTTTTATATTTGCTTTTATATTTTGTTTGTGTTCAACTTCTAACACACCTTGATCACAATCTATTGCACAATCATCGCAATAGGTACAACCACTATTTGCAAAACTTATTAATGGTATACCATCTTTGTCCGCATCAAGAATATCTTCTTCACATGCACCAATACACCACTTATCTTCACATTCAATACACTTATTAAAATCTAATAAGTCTTTAAAATATGGTGGTCGTATCGTGCCTACCTCTAGAAGTTTTTCACCTTGAAATGATTGCCCAATAGAGCTAAAGAGATCTCTACGATCCACTCTTTAATTTCCTAATAGAAAATTCCAATGCATCGTCATCACAAACTTCAATACATCTAGCACAGTTTGTACACTCACCATCTAATACTTGTTCAGAATTTTTTGCAATCATATAAAGCACTTGAACTTCTGGACATACCTCTTTACACTTCATACAAGCTGTACAATTTTCTTCATTGTGATCAACTCTAAGCAATGAAAACTTACCAGTAAGAGCATAAAACCCACCTAATGGACAAATATGTCCACACCATCCATTCTTTAACACAAATAGGTCAAATAAGAATATTACTAATATCGCTGCCCATCCAAATCCAAGACCAAATATAATTCCTCTATGTACCATAGAGATTGGAGAAATAAATTCAAATGCTGTTACACCTAATGCAAATGATATAATTAAAGAAAGAGCAATAGCCCAATATCTCATATTTCTAGTTGCTGGTTGTCTTTTTTGTATTTGATTAAATCCAAGCTTTCTTCTTAAAAAATTAGCTGCATCTGTAATTGGATTTACAGGACATACCCAAGAACAAAACATTCTTCCACCAATCAAACCATATGCTACTGTAATTATCAATGCCCCAATAATCAAGTCTGTGGCCATCAATGCCCCAGCTGCAAGCATTTGTAATGCTGCATATGGATCACTCAGAGGAACTAGTCCTAAAAAATTTGATGAACTTAAATTACCCATTAGAATAGTCCAACCCCATGCATTTGCACCAAAGTATAAAACCATCACACTAATTTGTA
>JADHTT010000042.1 GCA_016784825.1 Campylobacterales bacterium | reverse complement strand
ACAACATCTCTACACTCATCTACATTAACATCAATATCATCACCAAATGTAACTGTAATAGACTCACTATGAGATCTTAATACTGGTACCCTTACACAAGTTGCAGCAACAGCTATCTCTTTATGAAGAATTTTTTGTGTTTCATACACCATTTTCTCTTCTTCTTTTGTAAAACCACTCTCCATAGCCTTATCAACTTGAGGAATTACATTTAATGCAATTTGATGTGCGAATGCTTCTTTTTTACTATCATCTAGTTTAAAGGCAAAAAAGTCTTGCATCTGCATTACAAGCTCTTCCATACCAGCTTTTCCAGCTCCAGATGTTGCTTGATATGTAGATACATCAACTCTTTTTATTCCATATAAATCATCAAGTGGTTTTAGTGCTTGTACCATTTGAATAGTTGAACAATTTGGATTTGCAATAATTCCAGTTTCTTTCCATAATTCTATATCTTCTGGATTTACTTCTGGTACAACTAATGGTATTTTTGGATCCATTCTAAAGTGACTTGTATTATCAATTACAACAGCACCACCTTCTACTGCATATTTGGCATATTTTTCTGAGATAGACCCACCAGCAGAGAAAAAAGCGATATCAACATCATGCTCATCAAACACAGTTTCAGTAAGCTCCACTACAGGATATTGAATACCTCTATACTCAATATCTGTTCCTACACTATTAGCACTTGCTAATGGTAATAATTCATTTAAAGGAAAATCAACTTCTTCTAATACTCTAAAAAGCTCTTCGCCCACTGCTCCAGTAGCGCCAACTACTGCTACATTAAATTTTCTCACTATTTCTTATCCTCTTTCTCAATATCTAATAAATTTCTCTCTTCTAAGTCAATACCTGCCATGTCATCAGCAGCTTGTATGTCTAATTCGTCCTCTTTACTTTTTGGACATTTTGCAATAGATACAACTTTATCACCTTTATCAACATTTACAATTGTTACCCCTGATGTATTTCTACCAGCTCTTCTAATTGTATCCATATCAACTCTAATCATTTTTCCAATTGAAGTAAGTGCCATTAAATCCTGCGCAGGATCTACAAGCACATTTCCAACTACTTTTTTACCAGTTTTTGGTGATAGCTTCATTGATATTACACCAGAACCTGCTCGATTTGTAAGTCTATATGCTTCAACCTCTGTTCTTTTTCCTACACCAAGCTCTGATACTGTTAATAACTCTTGCTCTTCATTTTCAATAACATCCGCATCAACAACTACATCTTTTGGATCTTTAAATTTAATACCTCTAACACCTCTAGTAGTTCTACCTTGTGCTCTAGTTTTTTCTATTTCAAATCTAATAACTTGTCCAAATGCTGTAAAGATCATTAAGTATTGAGACTCAGGGAATGTAATTTGTGCTGTTACAATCTCATCTTCATCATCAAGAACAATTGCTCTTACACCATTTGATCTAATATTACTAAAGTCATTTAATGCTGTTCTTTTAACAATACCATTTTTTGTAAAGAAGGCTAACGACTTCGTCTCATCAAAGTCTGTAGTTGGGATAATCGCCATAATCTTTTCATCAGGTTTAAGATCGATTAGATTAACAACAGCTTTTCCTTTAGCAGTTCTACCAGCCTCTGGTATTCTATAAACTTTTAACCAATATAATTGACCAAGGTTTGTAACAAACATTAATGTATCATGTGTATTTGATACAAAGAATTTTTCAATAAAGTCATCATCATGAGTAGTTACAGCAACTTTACCTTTTCCACCTCTTCTTTGTTTTTCATAAGCTTTAATAGGTACTCTTTTTACATATCCATTATGTGTAATAGTTACTACCATTGGCTCATTTGGAATTAGATCTTCAATATCTATATCATCATAGCTATCTTCAATATCTGTTCTTCTTGGTGTTCCATATTTTTCTTTAGACTCTAAAAGCTCTTCTTTAATAATCTCATTTAGTCTATCTTCAGATTTTAAAATCAATTCTAGACTAGCAATTAAATCCATAAGCTCTTTTAATTCATTTTCAAGCTTTTCTCTTTGAAGACCTGTTAATCTTCCTAATCTCATATCTAAAATAGCTTTAGCTTGAATTTGACTAAGAGTAAATGCACTACATAGCTTTTCACTAGCATCTGTATCATTTTCACTTGCTCTAATAATTTTCACAACTTCATCAATATTGTCAAGTGCAATTTTTAGCCCCTCTAAAATATGAGCTCTTGCTTTTGCTTTTTCTAGATCAAAAATTGTTCTTCTAATAATTACAGTTTTTCTATGAGATAAGAATACATCTAATACCTCTGGTAATGTAAATATTCTTGGTTCTTTATTATGAACTGCTAACATAATGATACCAAATGTAGTTTGCATTGGAGTAGCTTTGTAAAGATTATTCATAATAATCTCTGACATTGCATCTTTTTTAAGCTCAATTACAACTCTAGTACCTTCTCTATCTGATTCATCTCTTACTTCAGATATACCCTCTACAACCTTATCTTTTGCAAGGTCCGCAATTTGAGATACAAGTTTTGCTTTGTTTACTTGATAAGGCAATTCATCAAGTATAATTATCTCTTTTTTGCCTTGTGTTTCAATATGGTGTTTAGCTCTAATTTTAACTTTTCCACGACCAGTTCTATATGCATCAGTAAAACCTTGTCTACCATGAATAGTACCACCAGTAGGAAAATCTGGGCCTTTAACGAATTCCATTAATTCATCTGCACTTGCTTGTGGATTATCTACTAAATGTAATGTCGCATCTAAAACTTCACTAATATTATGTGGAGGGATCTTTGTAGCCATACCAACTGCAATACCTTCACTACCATTTGCAAGAAGCAAAGGTAATCTTGTAGGTAATACTGATGGTTCTTTACCTGTATCATCATATGTAGCTGTAAAATTTACAGTATCTTTATCAATATCTTTTAAGATATCTTCACTAGCTCTTGTCATTCTAGCTTCTGTATATCTCATAGCAGCTGCATTATCGCCATCTACTGAACCAAAGTTTCCTTGTCCATCAACTAAAGGTAGTCTCATCGAAAATGGTTGTGCCATTCTAACTAGTGCATCATAAACAGAATTATCACCATGAGGATGATACTTACCTATTACATCACCAACAATCCTTGCTGATTTTTTATATGCAGCTTTAGATGATAAATTCAACTCATTCATAGCATAAAGAATTCTTCTGTGAACTGGTTTTAAGCCATCTCTTGCATCTGGTAGAGCACGACCAATAATAACACTCATTGAGTAATCTAAATAAGAACCCTTCAACGATTCTTCAATGTTTACATCAATAATATCTTGTGATTCAAAAAGTGTATCCATATTTTATTGCCTTTTTTATAAAGTTATTTATTTTAACTAATTTTACAATAAAAAAGGCTGAGACAAATTGTCTCAGCCTTTCTTATATTTTAAGTATTTAAAAACTACTTATTTTTATGATCCATAATCATAGCATAAGCTTCATCTTTTAACTTAAGTTTTTGTTTTTTCATACTTTCAATCTCTACAGGATTGATATGATCTACACCACCCTCTTCTGCTTTTTCAATTTGATCATGTAAGTCATTGTGCGCATCAAATACTTTTTTGAAGTGTGTATTTGTAGTCTTTAATTCTGTAACTAAATCTCTATGTTCGTGAAACATCTTGTATCCTTTTTTATTTTTCCCATTTTAACAATTGATTGCTTAAACTATGTCCTATAGTCTGCATTTATTTTAATGTATTCATACCCTAAATCACATCCATAAGCCGTAAAAGAGCCATCACCTAAACCAATATTACAAATTATTTTAAATCCATTCTCTTGTAATATTTTTGCTGCTTTTGCTTCCATAAGTTCATCAAAATATACTTCACCTTTATCGTATACTAAAACATTACCAATAGTTATAGTTAAACTATCTTCGGAACATTTAGAACCACTTGATCCAACTGTTGAAGCAATTCTTCCCCAGTTTGGATCTTCACCAAATAATGCAGTTTTCACCAACAATGAATTTGATAGTGCTTTTGCTATATTTTCTGCTTCATCATCACTAACAGCACCGTTTACTTCAAATGCAACACATTTTTTAGCACCTTCACCATCAGATACCATCATCATCGCCATATCATCCATTACAACTCTTAATGCTTCTTTAAAAGCATCTTTCTCATAGTTTCCTGATTTTTTATTTGCTAATAACATCACTGTATCGTTTGTAGATGTATCTCCGTCAACAGATATTGCATTAAAAGTAGTTTTAGTGTTATCTACTAGCATATCTTTCATATCTTCTCTAGGAATATTGGCATCTGTACAAATAAAACAAAGCATAGTTGCTAAGTTTGGATTTATCATCCCTGCACCTTTAGCAACAGCTCCTATTTTAAAGCTACTTCCATTTTCAAGTTTTACTTCGTAGAAACATTTTTTTGGATATGCATCTGTTGTCATAATAGCTTGAGATAAGTTTTCTCCAGATTTATTGCTAAGATCAAAAGTTAATGCACCATTAATTATCTTTTCTTTTGGAACTCTTACACCTATTACACCTGTACTAGACATCACAGGATTTTGAATATTTGTATGCGTTTGTTTTAAAGTATCAAAGATCTCATTGATATCATTGATACCAGCTTCACCTGTCATAGCATTTGCATTTTTAGAGTTAATTAATACAAAATTAGTTTGAAAATCTTTTCCATATCGTTTAAAATGCCTTAATGGCGCAGCTTGAAACTTATTTTCAGTAAATATTGTTTCAACATCACATAGTGTATCACTGTATAAAAAACCTAAATCTTTATCTCCATTTGGTTTTAATCCAGCACTAATACCATCACAGTAAAATCCATCTATATCGCTTATTGTTCCTTTTATTGGAAAAATACTAAACATCTATTATATCCTTTGGCTTTTCATTTGCATTTATAATTCTTTTTGCTTTGTAAATATTTGATTGATTACCTACAATAAGTAATTTACATCCAGCATGGATAATCTCATTTCCACCTGGCATCTGTATAAACTTACCATTTGACTCAGTAATACCAATAATACTGACTCTAAATCTATCCCTTAAGTGTGCATCTTTTAGCTTGTGTTCTAAAAGCCAAGAGTCATCCTTAATATACAACTCTTCCATATCTATTGGAGTATCTTTTTTATATAAAAACTCTTCTAAAACATTTTCCATATCTGGTCTAATAGCCATAGCAGAAACTCTTTTTGCCATTAATGATGGTGGCGCTACAACTTTATCAGCTCCTAGTTTTTTAAGTCTTTCTACATCATGCTGCGTTTCTGCATTACATATTAATAAAAATGGATTATTTCGCCCAAGTTCCTTCTCAAATAATCTAACTGATGCAATAATTGTAATATTATCAGATATATTTTTTGATAATGAGATTACACCTTTTGCACTTGAAAGATGTGACTTTAAAAATGCTTTTTCTGTAAATGCTTCCTCTTTTAAGAAATATGGATAATTATTCTTTTTAGCAATTTGCTCTATATCTTCTCTTGGATCAACTACAACAAATGGAATATGATTAGCAATAAATTGTTTAGCTAGCTGTGCTGAATATTCATTGTGATAAAAGATCACAAAATGATTTCTAAGTCTGGCAATTTTATATAGCATTCCCCGCTCCTTATATAGGTCAAATAATTTACCTTTAATAATTGTGTCAATTAAAATTGCAGTTGATAATGTAAAAATACCAAATCCAAAAATAATAAGTGTAATAGTGAAAAATCTACCTGCATCTGAAATTGGTGCTATCTCGCCAAATCCAACCGTGGTAAATGTAATACCAGTTTGATATATAGCATCTAATATAGGAAAATCATCTATAACAATATATCCCAATGTTCCAATCATCATAATGAATTGGACTAACACTAATGGTAATCTAAATGGTTTAAGTTGAGAGTAAATCTCTGAATTTAAGTCAAATTCTGGCTTGGTATTTCTTGTTTCCCAACCCAGATTTTTTTTTAGTTTTTTAATAATGCCCATTTGCTAAGCACCGGACTATTGTCCTTAAGAGTTCTTTTTAAGTGTTCTAAGCTCTTTAGCTGAGATTTTAATTTTTCTTGAAGTACCATCTTCAAGTTCAATTCTTACTGTTCTTAAGTTTGGTAAAAATCTTCTTTTTGTTCTATTCTTCGCGTGACTAACGTTGTTTCCAGACATTGGTCCTTTTCCAGAAATCATACATTTTCTTGCCATGTTGTATCCTTGTATTTATATAATTATTCGGAATTATATTTAAAAGATACTTAATTAGTGTTTAAATCTATCCTTGAAAGTACACTTTTTACATAGTTCTTCAACTGCAATATTATTCTTAAATCCATCTATTATAGCTTGTGATCTTTTAGAGTTTAAAATAGTATCTAAAGATTGTTCTTTAATATTACCCAATACTATACAAGCATTTGAATCTAAACAACAAGGTACAATATCACCACTACTTAATATTCCAAAGTGTGATTTGAGTCCATAGCATGTTGCATCAGAATAATGTTTAGAGTCTAAACTTGGCCATTGAAAATATTCATCAAAGTCTAATAATATTTTATTAGATAATCTTATTGAATTATAATCAACTATATTTATATCTTGCTCAAAGAAATCCTCTAATAATTCAATAACATCTTTGTTAAATTTATAGGATTCTTTCTTTGAACTTAGATTCCATAATCTAAAATTGATAAAACTATTTATATTATGCTTTAGCTTTAAATCACATATTTTAAACATAGGGTCTAAATACTCACTTAGACTCATCCCCATATCATTTTTATTAAAACTATTAAGTGAAAAATTTATC
>JADHTT010000041.1 GCA_016784825.1 Campylobacterales bacterium | reverse complement strand
AGAAGATAGTAAACTTATAGATAAAGTAAAAGAGACAGTAGAGGTAGTAAAAACAGGAAATTTAACTCCTCGGATTAATGTCATTGTCTCTAATAATTCATTAAATGAATTAAAGGATTTAATTAATGATATGTTAAATATGCTGAATAGTTCAATTGGTACAGATATAAATGATATTAGATCAGTATTAACAAGTTATAGTAAATATAATTTTAGACCTATAATACAAAATGCAAATGGGGATGTAGAGGTTATTACAAATCAGTTAGGTAATATGATTACACAAATGTTAATAGATAATAAGAAAAATGGTTTATTTTTAGAGAATTATTCAGATACGTTAATGAAAAATGTAGATATATTAAATACATCTGCAAATCAACAAGCAGCATCATTAGAGGAAACAGCGGCCAGTATTGAAGAGATTACAAGTATTATTAAACAATCATCTGAAACGTCAAATATGATGACAACATTAGCAACTCAAACAAAATCTAGTGCCACAAAGGGTAAAGAACTAGCTACCAAGACTGCAAAGGCTATGGATGAAATAAATGATTCCACAACAGCAATAGCAGATGCAATTACAATAATTGATCAAATAGCATTCCAAACAAATATTCTTTCACTAAATGCAGCAGTTGAAGCAGCAACAGCGGGTGAAGCTGGTAAAGGCTTTGCAGTAGTTGCAGGAGAGGTAAGAAATCTAGCAAATAGATCATCAGAAGCTGCAAGTGAAATTAAAGCATTAGTATCAGATGCAACCAATAAAGCTAATGAAGGTAAAAGAATATCATCTCAGATGATAGTAGGATATGAAGAATTAGATTCAGACATAGATAATACATCTTCTCTTATTTCTGATGTTGCTGCAGCAGCAAATGAACAATTATCAGGGATGAATCAAATTAACGATGCAGTAGCACAATTAGATCAAGCAACACAAGAGAATTCAAGAATGGCTGGAGAGACAAACCAAATAGCAGTAGATACAGATGCAATTTCTAAAAAAATTGTATCTGATGTAGATGGAAAAGAATTTAATGGAAAAGATAATATAGATATAACTTCTGCTATTAAATAATCCACATTAATATTTAAAAATAATACCAAAATAGATAGCTTCATAGAAGTTATCTATTTTAACTTTCTTTAATTATATAACTCTTATATATTTCTTAAACATATAAATTATGAATTAACATAAATATACTATTAATAAACATTATTATCCCTACAAGCAATTTTAAATAAATCCTATAATTTTATATTCAAAATTAAAGGAGTAAATTATGAATAAAACAAATCGACTAGGTAAGGTTGCAGCAGCTGCAATATTAACAGTATCATTTGGTGCTGCACAATTGTCTGCAGCTAAAGTTCCAACACCTCAAGTGCCTCAAGATGAGAGAGTGAAAATTGCTACATCACAGGATATTATGGATGTATTTCATAATGGTGGAGAAGTATATGATGTAAGATGGCATTATAGTGAATATGAATTTGAAGGTCATATTCCTTTTGCTAAGAGTGTACCATTTACTGAGTGGTCAAAAAAGAATAAGAATTTTGATATTTCAAAAGATTCATGGGATTATTCTGTATTACCAACAGACAAGAATACACCAGTTGCATTTTATTGTATGGGTGTAAATTGTTGGAAATCATATAAGTTAGCAGTAGAAAGTGCAAAAAGAGGATATGAGAATGTTTATTGGTATAAAGAAGGTCAACCTGTGTGGGATAAAAAAGCTCTTCCTGTAGTAAATCATAATCCTACATATAAACCAATGCAGAAAATATTCTCTGGTAAAAGTAATCCAACAACATGGATAACTGAACCAGAAGTTCTTAAACAATGGTTTGAAAATGGTGAAAAAGTTAAAGTTATAGATCTTAGATATAAATCGTTCTTTGAAGAAGGTAGATTACAAACTGCATATCAAGTACCATTAAATAAATTATTATCTAGAAATGGTATTCAGCTTATGCCAAAACCTCAAACTAAAACAAAAATTGTTTTAGTATCTCAAACAGGTATATTAGCTGCATCAGCTGCTGTGCCACTTGCTGCTCTAGGATATGATGTAAAAGTATTAAATGGTGGTATGAAAGCATGGAAGGCAACATTTGGAACTGAAAATGTTGTAAAAGGTAAATTTGAAAATAACTGGCCAGGTAAAAAAGGTTGGGTAGGACAGATATATAAAAAACCAATTAATAAATAATTACTATTAGGAGTAAATTATGATAAATAATATTTCAAAAAAATTAGGATTAGCATTAACAGTTTCTACATTATTAGTAGGAAATGTTTCTGCTAATAGTGAGTATGATACTTTAACTAAATATATGGCTGAAAATAATCTTGATATGAATAAGGTTATGGATAGAAAGACTTGGATTCCACATGCTGCAGTTCTGGTTGAAAATATTAAAGATTATACAATTTTAGATATTAGAGAGGGTGATATTGCCCCAAAGAATGGTATAGAAGATTTTGAAGATGGACATATTGCTGGAGCAATTAATACATCATTTAAGAATATATTAAAAACTGCTAATAAAATTAATTCAGAGGATAATATTCTTGTTGTGTCACATGATGGACAAGCTGCTGCAGCTGCTGCAGTAGCATTAAGACTGAGTGGTTACCCAACTACAAAAGTACTAAAATTTGGTATGAGTGGATGGAATAATAAGTTTGATGTATGGTCAGCACATCAAACAGATCAGGCATTAAATAGTAAAAATTGGACAATGACAGATGCGAAGAAGCCTAAAAAATATTCTAAAAAACCTAATTTAAATACTTCTAAAAGCACAGGTAAAGAGATTTTAGCTGCAAGAGTTAATAAGTTTTTAGAGAATGGTTTTAATACTATAGAGGCAAAAGATCTATTAGCAAATGCGAATGCTTATTATGTTGTAAACCAAGGAAGTAAAAAAGCCTATGGTAAATATGGTAGAGTTGATGGTGCTCATCAATTTAAATGGCCAATGATTAATCCTAAAAAAGGAAATGGATCATTAAGTAATTATCCAACTGATAGAAATATTGTTCAATACTGTTGGACAGGACATGCTGCAATTAGTGTATCTTCTTGGATGAATGTTTTAGGATATCAAGCAAAAGGTATGTCGTTTGGTGTAAATGATATGTTTATATCTAAGATGAAAGAGAAAAAATTTAAAAAGCCTTCAAACTTATCTTATGTAACAGGGAAGTAAGTGTGTTGTGAATAATATATTAACAAAACAATGGTCTTTTATGTGGGCAGGTCTAATATTTGGACTTGCACAGATAATTTATATGGTTGGATTATTTGCTCCTAAATGGGCAAATGGAGAAACACCAGTAGTAAAACCAATTACTGTTACTACTGATTTAGGAAAAATGTTTAGAGGTATGGAAGTATGGGTTTGTAAAACTCTTGGTATTTCTGATACTGGACTATACGGAGCTTCTGTAACATTAGCTGATGGTAGTTGGATTGCAACAACAGGTGGTGCATTTGTACCAGGTGTTGGATGGCCAATCGTTGGTATGATGCTTGGTGGTTTACTTGTAGCAATACTTGAAAAAGAAACAAGAGGATGGGCTAAATATGATTGGCAAATATTACTTATAGCATTTGTAGGTGGAGCATTCTTTAGTTATGGTACAAGACTTGCTGGTGGATGTACTCTTAATCATTTACTAGGTGGAGTACCAATGATGAATATTCATTCAATGGTTGCTGTAGTATTTATGTCACTTGGTGGACTATTTGGATTCTTTTTAATGGGAATTATTGGTAAGGCAAAATATTTTAAACATCAAGAAGTTCTTGAATATGCTAAAGATTCATATGATAAAGGAAATATGTCTGATTGTGTTTGTTATGATCCTTCATATAATCCAAAAAAAGACTGGATTAGAAAGTTTGGATTAGGCTTTTCAATTATTTTCTTTGGAGTAGGAATTGTTGGTGGATTATTGAATCCTGAAATGTTACAGTATGCAAAAGATGCAGCAAACCCAGAAGTATTAAGTGATTTTAGTAAAGCAATTGATCATAAAGGTATTTGGTATGTGATATTAACTCTAGGTGCAGGTATATTAGGTGGATTTGGTATGGCTAAATCAGGTTTTGGTACAGAGTGTGGTTTATTAACGGCAGAAGCACATCATTTTTGTACAAAAAATGATACTGTTATGAATAACTTTAAACTACCAAAAATTACAAAAACACTATTTAGAGGTATGATGCCACTAGTTGGAATCTCTGGAATGTGGGTTGTAGTATCTATATTTATAATTATCACATGGGGATTCTTAGAATATCAACATGGTTTTACTGGAAGTATTAAATATGCACTTACTGCTGGAGTTCCAATAGGTGGATTTATTCTTGGTATGGGAGCTGTTTTACTAATTGGTTGTGAAATTAGATCATATATGAGAATTGGTCTTGGATATACAAATACAATGGTTGGATTTGCAGGATTTGCTGTAGGATATTTACCATTTACATTATTCTATAAAGAACATATGAATTGGTATTATGAGACAGATATTCTTGGTACACAAGCTGCTGATGCTGCTTTAAAAGCTGGTACTAGCGACGTAGGTGGAATATACTTCATACCACAACTATTTAGTGATAATCACTGGGTACAAGTTGCAATAGCAATTGTATGGTTAGTGATGTTAATTGTATTATTTACATGGGCACTTAAAAAAGGTGCAAGAGCATTAGGAACTACAAAATCTGTAGTAGCTAATAAGTCTACAGAAGATGTACATAATATGACTTATGTTGATGAGCCATTTGAAAAAACGGCTGAAAGACTTGGTCTGGATGAGTATAAAAAGTTAAGTTCATTTGATAAATGGATGAATAAAACATTTGGTGAAAAAAATAAATAAAAAAAGGATAAATTATGAAAAAAAATAAAATACTATTATCATTGGCTACGGCAGCACTAGTTGCATCTTCTGCATATGCTGGTCCAAAACTATCTTGGAATGATGGAGAGAGTTCAATGGAACTTTTCCAAATGGTTCAAGTTTGGGGTATGAATACTGTTGAAGATAATAAAGATAAATACGAAAATACAAGTGATTTATACATCAGAAGAGGTCGTATTGGTGTTAAAGGTAAAGTAAATGCGGACACAAAATATAAAGTTTGGTTTGCATATGATAACTTAGGAAAAGGAAGTAACAATATTCTTATGGGTACACCTCATGATAATACAAATGCTAATAAAGATTTCTATATTTGGGATGCATACTTTGAACATGCATTTGATAAAGAATATGCAAATGTATCATTTGGTTACTTTAGACCACAAGTTGGTAAAGAGTCAATTACATCTGGATTTACAATTAATTCATATGAAAAAGGTCTTTCAAATTTCTACTATAGAAAACATATAGTTGGTAGAGGACCAGGTAGAGAAGTTGGTATAAATCTTGGTGGATTAACTATGGATAAGAAGTTAAACTATAACTTTGGTATCTTTAATCCAAATAATACAGCAATTACTGGTGCTGATACTAAAGATGGTGTAGATACTAGTAGAACTTTAGCAGTAACGGAAGGTTCATGGATGTATGCAGCTAGAGTTGCATATTCATTTGGTGATGCTGAGATGAAAAAGTATAAGATGGGATATACTACAAACTATTTTGGTAAAAGAAATGGTACAACTATAGGTCTAAACTATACATACCAAGATGAAAGTCAAGGTGTACATACGGATGATGATGGTAATACTAAAACTGTAGGATTTAAGTCAAATTCATCAAAAAGTATTGATATGCTATCAAACTATGGAAATTTAAATATCTCTGCTGAAAGAGATTGGTTAGAAAGAGAAACACTAGATGGAACAACTGGGGAAGCAATAATTGATACACTAAGAGTTGGATACAATATCAAACTAGCAAATGGAAAAATTGTAGAACCTGCTGTATTATATACAAAAGCTGATTTAGGTGATACGGAACACTTTGGTGATGTTAAAGCTTATAGCAATGGTACTGCTGGTAATCAAACTATCAAAAGTATTGGTTTAAATTACTATCGTAAGGGTATGAAAGAGAAATACTCAGTACATCTTGCCGAATTTGATAAAACTGATGGTGGTGGTGAAGTAGATAAAGTGCTAACATTTGGTGCACAATATATTTTCTAGAAGGATAATTAATGAGATTTTTTATAGGTTTGATATCTGGAATTCTTTTAATTGGGCTTCTAGGTTATACTAATATGGATAAAGGATCAAGTATGATGTTTACTCAAATTGAGAGTAAACTATCATATGAAGATACTGTAAAAGCTGTCGTAGATAGCTATAAGAAAAATGGTTGGAGTGTAATGTCTGTAAAAGACTCCAACGCATCATTTGTAAAAAAAGGTAAAGCTCCTATAGGTAAAATTACAAATATTAAAGTTTGTAATGGAAAGATAGCATATAGAATTTTAAAAGATGATGCTCATAAGCATATCATTACGATGATGCCTTGTGGTGTAGGTGTGTTTGAAAAAGATGGTAAAACATATGTTGCAACTATGAATATAAGCTTAATGAAAAACTTCTTTAATGGAGAAGAAAAAGAGGTTATGGAATTAGTAGCAAAAGATACACAAAAAATACTATCTTTTTTAAAACAATAAAAGGAGTTATATGGGAATACTAAGAAACTAAATCAAAATCTAGAATAGACCAAGTAAGGTGTCACTCTCCTTTCACCTTAGGGAGTGTTAAAAATTCTGTGTCAGTCTGATATAATAAAATATATAAGGATTGATATAGATGGAAGAATTAAAAGAGAATCAACAGTTTGATTTTAATGAAGCAGTGCAAGATTTACTTGCAGGAAAAAATATAA
>JADHTT010000040.1 GCA_016784825.1 Campylobacterales bacterium | reverse complement strand
CTCTTTTGTGGTAACTGTATTTGCAATACTATTTGCACTGTCAAAACCAAACTCTTATACAAGTAGTACATTTCTTGCACCTCAAGAACAAGCAAAAGCATCTATGGGTGGTGGATTAGCTGCTCTTGCTGGTATGGCAGGTGTTAGTCTTGGTGGTGGCTCTATGGATGCAGCAAGTTCTTTAGAAGCTACTATTAAAGATTATAGTTTTAATACTATGGTAATAGATAAATATAAACTTGATGAGAAGATAGCAGTAGAAGCTATGAGAGAAAATATGGTGTTTGCTCTTGGGTCTAGTGCTGTGTATGATATGCTAAATGGTGATACACAAGAAGATGAAGAAGAAAAAAGTAGAGATGAGGTAGTATTTAATACCAATAAAGCAATTCAATCTATAGTGAGTTTTTCAGCAGATAAAAAAACAGGGGCAATTACACTTAGTGCTACTACACAAGATAGATTTTTAAGTAAAGAGCTTGTTGATATATATCTTAAAGAAACTACTTCTCATGTACGAAATCGTGAGATGAAAGAGGTTGAGAGTAAGATAAAGTACTACAAACAAGAACTTATGAATACTACTGATATACAACTAAAAGAGCAGTTAAGTGGACTTCTTTCAGGACTTGTGCAAAAAAAGGTACTTTCACAAGCAAGTGAGTTTTATAATGTATCTAAAGTTACAGAACCAACTGTAGCCTATATCAAAGATAAATCAAAACCAAAAAGAGCTTTAATTGTTGTAGTTGCATTTATGACATCGATTATATTAGGTATATTTGGAGCATTTTTATTAGAATTTATAAGAAAAGATGAAGAGTAGTTATCACTAGATCTATGAAAAAAACCATACTAGTTTTAATAATATTTTTAAATATACAGCTATTTGCAAATGATATTGCTATAAGAAAAGGGCATTATGCTCTTAGCTACGATGCACTAAAACTACCTGCAAATGAATCTATGGGCTTGCTTGGGACTAGCTATTTGTATGATTTTGAAAATACCTATTTTGGTCTAGGTATTTATAGTGCAGTTTCTGGTAATCGAGGTGGATTTTTTACAGGCGGTATTGAAGCTGGCACAAGATATAAACTTACAAATAATTTCTACCTAGATGGTGGAATGTTTGTAGGTGGTGGAGGTGGTGGTGCTGCCCCTCAAGGTGGCGGATTGATGCTGCGACCTCATCTGGGCCTAGTGCTAGATAGAGATAATTATAAAGTTTCACTAAGTTCTACAAAAGTACAATTTCCAAATGGAGATATAGATAGCGACCAGATATCTCTTGGCTTTGAGATACCTTTTGAGAGTATTTATAAAAGAAATACAGACAAAAAAATTACAGCAGATGATATTAAGCAGTTTATAAATCTTACTGGTAAACATCTAGGTTGGAGTGATCACTATTTTACAGTAACAGCACAACGATACATGATCCCTGGTGGTGTTAAAAATACTGCTGGCCAATCAAATCTTCCAGATATGAGTCTTGTAGGGTTTGAATATGGTACAAGAATAGATAAAAATACATTTTATTTCTTTGAGACTGCTGGAGCTGCAAGTGGTGGAGCTGATGGGTATGCACAGATTCTTGGTGGTCTAGGGTATATCAAGCCTCTAACTACAAATAGTGGTATGATACTAAAAGCAGCCATTGGTGCTGCTGGTGGTGGTAGAGTAGATACTGGTGGTGGAATAATTCACAAAGAGAGCATAGGTGCATATTATGCAATATCAAATAAAGTTACACTATCTACAGAAGCTGGGTATGTTGGTGCTATTGATGGGGATTTTGAAGCGGCTACATTGAAGCTAGGATTTAGTTATGCTACAAAATTCTTATCTACTGGTAAAAAGCTAAGATCTATTGCTGGAAATACAATATTTGACACTAAACAATGGAATATAAGATTGTCAAATCAAAGATATTTAAGTGATAAATCTATTAGAAAAAACGGTACAGATGATACACCTGTAGATCTGATTGGATTTAAAATAGATAGGTTTATTTCTGATGATATCTATGTAAGTGGCCAAGCACTAGGAGCTTATGAGGGTAAGTCTGGTGGATACGCAGTAGGTCTTATAGGTCTTGGTACAAGGATACAAATAAACAACGACTGGTTGGTATTTGGTGAAGCTATGGTTGGTGCTGCTGGTGGTGGTAGTATAGATACAGGTGGTGGGGCTATCATTCAGCCATCTGTAGGTCTTGAATACAAATTATATGAAGATATAGGGCTTCAAGCTTCAATTGGAAAAATCAAAGCTACAAGTGGCAATTTAAATACAACTATAATTGATTTTGGGATAAACTATAAGTTCCAAACAATTGAATAGGAGAGAGTATGAAAAAAGTGAATAATAAAAAAGCCTTCACACTTATTGAATTAATATTTGTAATTGTAGTGATTGGGATATTAGCATCATTTGCGTTGCCAAAATTTAATGAGACTAGAGAGGCTGCTGTAGCTAAGACTATCAAGCAAGATATATCTACTATTGCAACTTCTATTAAAAGTCGTCATGCTTTAAAAAGTGATATTTTAGATATTAGTGATGCTGTGGAACTTAATACAGATACTTGGACTCTAGATAGTACAAAGCTAAAAGTTGAGTATAAAATTTCTAATGCTACATGTGTATCTATAGAGGTTGATAAAGCTAGTTCTACTCATAAATTAAATGTCACAATTACACCTACATCATCTACTCTATGTCAAAAGATTGCTGATGATGGAGTGGCAAATAGTTCAGAAGACTTATATTGATTATATACTATAAAACCAAGACCCCATTAATAGAAAAGTTTCGTGAAGAGTTTGAATGCTCTATTTACGAAGAACCAAGTTTTGCCCAAAAATGGGGATTTGGTAAAGATATACAAAATCCAGATATATACTTTCATAGTGGTAATCTAAAATCATCTGATCTTGAACTAATGATGAAGTCAAAAAAGATAATAGTAAATTCAAATACTATTAAATCACAAATAGTAGCAAAGACAAATAGTACAATCACAAATAATCGCATAGAGGTGATATATCCATATACAAGTGTGTTGAAATTTAAAAAGAAAAAATTTAAAAAAGCTTTTAAAGATATCCATAATATTGATAAAAAAACAAAGTTAATATATTTCACTGCAAAAAATTTCGAGAAAACTGGTGTAATACAGTTTTTAAAAATCTTACAAAACCTTGAATCTACAAATTTTAAAGGTGTGATATCTGCTACACCTGAACAATTAAAAGCTTTGGTTCCTGTGCTTAAAGAGATGAATTTAAGTGATAAGGTTGTCTTGGCTCAAGGTGATATATTTAGAGCATCAGATATATTTGTACTACCAACATCAAATAAGCTTTTTGCTTCAAATGTATTAAGAGCTATGGCTTGTAAATGTGTAGTTTTTGTAACCGATACAAATCATTCATTTGAGATTATTGATAATTTCTCTATTATGAATTCTCCAGATGATCCATCTATTATTCATAAGATTGATATGCTTTTACAAAATCCAGATGAGATTAAAAAAATCCAAAAGCAAAATTTTATAAAAGCAAAAGAGTTTACTTTGGAAGAGCAGTATAAGAAGTTAATTTAGCACTCAATCTATAGAAGTGCTAATTATTTGTAAAACTTTAGCTTTCTTTTATAAAGTTATGATAAAATCTCTAAATATTATATAAATTATTAAAGGATTTTACATGGCGAAACATGAATTTCAAACAGAGGTTGGTCAGCTTCTTCAATTAATGACTCACTCACTATACTCAAATAAAGAGATTTTTATAAGAGAATTAGTATCAAATGCTTCAGATGCAATTGATAAACTAAACTACCTAAGACTTACAGATGATAATCTAAAAGAATCTTACCAAGATTGGTCTGGACAAGTTAATATCAAAATAGATGAAGAGGATAACTCTATTACAATTATGGATAATGGTATTGGTATGAATGAAGAAGATTTAATCGCATCAATTGGTACTATTGCAAAATCTGGTACAAAATCATTTGTAGAGGCTTTAAGTGGTGATGCTAAAAAAGATTCAAACTTAATTGGTCAATTTGGTGTAGGTTTTTATTCAGTATTTATGGTAGCAAACCAAGTTGATGTGATCTCTAAAAAAGATGGAGAAGAGACTGCATACAAGTGGTCATCAGATGGTACAGGTAGTTTTGATCTAGCACCTTGTATTAAAGAGACAAGTGGTACAGTAATTTATATTAAATTAAAAGAGGATGAAGTATCTGACTATACATCTAAACATAAAGTAGAAACAGTAGTTAAAAAATACTCAAATCATATTGCATATCCAATCTTCTTAAACTATTCAGAAGAAGTTACAGAAGAGTTATCTGATGAAGATAAGGAAGCTGGAAAAGAAGCTACAAAATCAATTGAGAAAAAAAGAGAACAGATTAATGAAGCTACAGCACTTTGGACACAATCAAAGGCAAACTTAAAAGATGAAGATTATAATGAATTTTATAAGACTATTTCTCATGATTCGCAAGATCCGATGGCTCATGTACATACAAGAGCAGAGGGTGTAAATAACTATACTACACTTTTCTATATCCCAGCTACTGCTCCTATGGATATGTATAGAGTTGACTTTCAACCTGGGGTGAAGCTATATGTAAAAAGGGTGTTTATCACTGATGATGAAAAAGAGTTATTACCTACATATCTAAGATTTGTAAGGGGTATTATTGATTCTGATGATCTACCGTTAAATGTATCTAGAGAGCTTCTTCAAGAAAATAGAGTAATGGCAAATATCAAACAAGCATCTATCAAAAAAGTTTTAGGTGAGATTAAAAAGCTTGCAAAAGATGAAGAAAAATTTGAGAAGTTTACTGCTCAGTATAATAGAGCTATCAAAGAGGGTATTTATCAAGACCATCTAAATAAAGATACACTTTTGGAGCTTGTAAGATATAAGTCAACTAATGACGCTACAAAAATGATATCATTAAAAGAGTATAAAGAAAGAGCAAATAGTGAACAAAAATCTATTTTCTATATTGTAGGTGAAGATGAAAGGGTTCTTAGAAATTCACCATTAATGGAAAGCTACAAGAAAAATGATATCGAAGTGCTTATATTAGATGACCATGAGATTGATGAAGTTATCACTCCAGCTATTGGTGCATACCAAGAGTGGGAATTTAAAGATATCACATCTTGTGAAGCTCCAGTGGTTGAACAGACAGAAGAGGAAAAGAAAGAGGTTGAAGAGAAGTTTAAATCTATTGTAGAGAAGATTAAAGGGGTACTTGGTGATGCTGTAAAAGAGGTAAAAACTACTACAAGATTAAGTGATTCACCATCTTGTGTGACAAAAGATCCAAATGATCCAATGGCTCAAATGGCAGCTATGATGAAAGCTATGGGTCAAGAGGTACCAGAGTCTGCTCCTATTTTAGAGATTAATCCAGATCATCAAATTCTTAAAGCTTTAAACACATGTGCTGATGATAAAATGATTGAAAATATCTCTTGGTTATTATTAGATCAAGCAAGATTAAGTGAAGGTATGGCTATAGCTGATATAGTTGCTTTTACAAAAAGACTAAATGAAGTGATGACAAAAGCACTTTAGTCACAAAGGAATATTATGGAAAAAATTGAGATAGAAAAACCAGATGCGTTTTTGAAACTTGTAGAATCAAAGAAAAACGAATACCTATATCATGATCATCCAAGTGATGGTCTTGATCTATTTACAGATGAAACTATGGAAGACTATGGGTGGCATGCTATCTCATTTGATTTTATTACATATAGAACAATAGCCCAATTTATTGAAGACAATTGTGATGGTCAGTTCTATTTTAATGATCACCCAATGGGATACAATGCATTTGCTATAGTTGATGATATTGAAAAAACTAGAGAGCAAGTGAAATCATATATTGTAGATCAGATTAAAGCAAACCCTATTGATGATTTGGATGATGATCAAGAGGAAGCTTTAGAATTCTTTGGAATTAACTAGAGTCTGATTATGAATAAAATAATACTATCTCTTCTTTTATCTGCAGTGGTATTATTAGGATCATCAAAAGATCAATATTCTATCAAACTACATGGTATTACTGTAGGAGTAATATCTGATTTTAGTACCATAGATAAAGGATATTTAGTGGGTAAACCATTAGGTGGTCTTTTATCACTCTTAACACCATTTGACTATTATGTAATTTTTGAACCAAATAAAAAGCCTAATATTAAGGGTAAGAATAAATATAAAAAAGATAAATATTTACTTTTAGAGTTAATAAAACAATTAGAAAATAATCAGCCAACACATAAAATATTTAAAAAAAATCACTATGAAATAAATATGAATTGTAAAAATTCTGTATGTACATATGTAAGATTAAATAAGAAAAAACAAAAACGATATAATGGATATATTAGCTTCAAAGATGGTATACTAAATGAGATATGTGATGATGAATCAGGTATATGTTTTAAGAAGGTGATCAAATGAGATATTTTATAGTATTATTTTTGTTTGTAAATATTGTAAATGCAAAATATATAGAAGAGATTATGGATGGTACTTATGGAGCTACGGAAGTTTTTATAGATGATACATCTAATTATCTAGACAAGAGTTTTAGTAGAGAAGATTATGCAGTAAGTGAAGGTAGTTTAAATAAAGGTGATATTTTTTATGAATCTGTGTATGAAAAAGGGCAAGATAATATAAACAATAGCAATATCAAAATAAGATTGTTATTTCCTAGGTTTAGAGACAAGTATAAAATATCACTTGAAAACTATACTAAAAGTAACTCTATTGATGATAGAAAAACTAGTGATGATTATCTTTTGGGTATAGCAGATGGGAAAAAGAGGATAG
>JADHTT010000039.1 GCA_016784825.1 Campylobacterales bacterium | reverse complement strand
AGAAGATATTGAACAAAGTCAGATGTTTAATAATGCAAAAGAACTATTTAAACCTACAAAAATAGTTGTAACGACAAAGGCCTAATATGAGAATAGTATTAAAAGTTGGTAGTGCAGTATTAACTCAAGATGGTAAACTTGCACTTGAAAGATTAAGAAATTTAGTTGATTTAATAGACAAATTAAAACAAAAAAACTATCAAGTTATACTTGTAAGTTCTGGAGCAGTTGCTGCAGGATTTACTGTGCTTCAGCTTGATAAGTCTATTTTAGCAAACAAACAGTCTTTAGCATCTATTGGGCAGCCTCTTCTTATGGATACTTATAGAAAAAAGTTTGGAAGATATAATATAATATGTTCACAAGTATTGATGGAAGCATCAGTATTTAAAGATACAAGAAGACTAGGTCATGCACAAGATGCTATTAATAACTTATTAGAAAATGGTGTTGTTCCTATTATCAATGAAAATGATGTTACGGCAGTTGATGAACTAGTATTCGGTGATAATGATCAATTAGCAGCTTATACTACACATTATTTTGATGCTAAACTATTGGTTATTTTAACTGATATTGATGGATATTATGACTATAATCCACATGAAAATAAAGATGCAAAATTATGTAAATATGTAGATTATATTAGTGATGATATGTTGAAAGATTCTCATACTCCAAATAGTGAATTTGCTACTGGTGGAATAGTAACTAAATTAAAAGCGGCAAAATTTCTACTAGATCACAATAGTCAAATGTTTTTAGGTAGTGGATTTAACTTAGATAATATATCTCAATACTTACTTTATAATGTACATAATGGTGGTACATTATTTAGATCAAAATAGTTTAATTAAGGAATACAATGTCTAAAAGAATAATTTTTATGGGTACCCCTGATTATGCTACAAGGATTCTGAAAGAGATGTTGGAATATAAGTATGATATTGTAGCATTATTTACTCAACCTGATAAAAAAGTTGGTAGAAAACAAATCATTACACCACCACATATTAAACAATATTGTATTGATAATGAATTATCAATTCCTATATATCAACCTACAACATTAAAAGATGATTCACTAGTTCAAACTATTGAAAATATGAAGCCTGACTTTATCATTGTTGCTGCATATGGTCAGATATTACCAAAATCTATCCTAGCTATAGCACCATGTATTAATCTTCATGCTTCATTACTACCAAAATATAGAGGTGCAAGTCCAATTCAACAATCTATTTTAAATGATGATAAGTTTAGTGGTGTATCATCTATGATGATGGAAGAGGGATTAGATAGTGGTGAGGTACTAGGTTTAAGTTATGTAAAAGTTACTGATGATATGGATGTTGGACAGTTATTTGAGGAATTGTCTAATGAGGCTGCTAAATTAACGATAGATACATTAAATAGATATGATAATATACAAGTAAAAAAACAAAATTTATCACAAGTAAGTCATTGTGGTAAGATTCAAAAAGATGATGGATTAATTTCTTTTATAAGTTCTAAAGAAATATATCAAAAATTTAAAGCATATAAATATTGGCCAGGTATATTTATAGAATCTGGACTAAAAATTAAAGAGTGTGAATTATTTGATCTAAATTCTACTAATAATGAAGCAGAAATTTTAGAAGTCTCGAAAGACTATATTGTCGTTGGATGTTTAAAGGGTAAGATAAAAATTTTAACTTTACAGCCACCTTCAAAAAAAGAAATGAATGCAGTAGATTATATTAGAGGAAAAAGATTAGAAATTGGAAATTATTTATCTTAAGAATGTAGATTCAACACATACATATTTAAAAAACTATATTAAGACTAATGGCTATACTAAGCCACTGGCAATAGTAACACAAAATCAAACAAATGGTATAGGAAGTAGGGATAATAGTTGGAAAGGGATGAATGGGAATTTATTTTTTTCTTTTGTGTTACATAAAGACCTTTTACCAAATGATTTACCATTGCAATCAGCATCAATATATTTTAGCTTTTTATTGAAAATAATTTTAGAGCAGTTTGGTTCTAAAATTTGGTTAAAGTGGCCTAATGATTTTTATAATGTAGATAAAAAGATTGGTGGTACAATTACTAATGTAAGTGGAGACCTTATGTTGTGTGGTATTGGTTTGAATTTAGTAAAAGTAGATGAAAAATTTGGATACTTAGATATTAATATTGACCATGAAAAAGTCTTAAAAGAATATTTTTTATTACTAGCAAAACCTTTGTCATGGAAGATGGTTTTTAGTAAATTTAAGATAGAATTCCACAAGAATAATAAATTTACTACCAATATAAATGGTAAAAAAATAACACTTGATAAATCACAATTATTAGATGATGGATCATTGTTAATAGATGGTGAAAAGGCATATAGCTTACGATGACAGAGATAATTACAATTGCAAATCAAAAAGGTGGAGTGGGTAAAACGACAACTGCTGTGAACCTAAGTGCAGCACTTGCATTGCAAGGTAAAAAAGTATTGCTAATAGATGCTGATTCTCAAGCAAATGCTACTACTAGCCTAGGATATAGCAGAGACCAATATGAGTATAATATTTATCATGTGATGATAGGGACAAAAGATCTTGATGATATTATATTAGACACAGATATTAGTACATTAAAAATTGCTCCATCTAATATTGGTTTTGTTGGATTTGAAAAAGACTTTTATTCTAATAGTAAAGATAGAGAGTTAATATTAAAAAGAAAAATAGATCCTATAAAAGATAATTATGATTATATTTTAATAGATTCCCCTCCAGCTCTTGGACCAGTCACAATCAATACACTTAGTGCGGCTACTTCAGTACTAATACCAATACAGTGTGAATTTTTTGCATTAGAAGGTGTTGCCCAACTTTTGAATACAATTAAATTAGTAAATCAGACAGTTAATAGACAACTTACTATAAAAGGTTTCTTACCTACTATGTATAGTGGACAAAATAATTTAGCAAAACAAGTTTTAGCAGACTTGACACAACATTTTGATAGTAAACTATTTAAAATGGATGATAGTAATTATATTGTAGTACCAAGAAATATTAAGCTTGCAGAATCTCCAAGCTTTGGAAAACCAATTATGCTTTATGATCCAAATGCAACAGGATCAAAAGCATATACAAATTTAGCAAAAGCAATAATAGGATAGATATGAAATCAGTATTAGGTAGGGGTTTAGGTGAGTTATTAGGTGAAGTAGCAACTGCTTATGGTAATGAAAATGACATCTCCAATGATCAAGTACTTGATATTGATGTAAATTTAATTGTACCTAATCCAAATCAGCCAAGAACTATATTTGATGAAGAAAAGATTGATGAACTTTCTCGGTCTATAGTAGAGCATGGTCAACTTCAGCCAATCAACGTAACTAGAGATGGTGATAAATATATTCTTATCGCTGGTGAAAGAAGACTTAGAGCTACAAAGAAAGCTAATTTACCTACAATTAAAGCTACGATTTTAAATATAGAAAATAATAAACTAAGTGAATTAGCATTAATAGAAAATATACAACGTGATGATTTAAATGTAGTAGATTTAGCAAAATCTTATTCAACATTATTAACTGAATACAATTTAACTCATGATGAATTAGCTAAAAAAGTATGTAAGAGTAGAAGCTCAATTACTAATACACTACGATTATTAAATTTAAGTGAATATGTACAAAATAAATTGGCAAGTAGCAATATAACGCTTGGTCATGCAAAAGTTATGATTGGTTTAACAGATGCCAAACAAAAACAAATTGTAGATTCTATTATTGGTCAAAAACTAAGTGTAAGGGAAACTGAACAGCTTATTAAAAATATAAAAGATAAATCTTCAGAGTCTAAAAAATCACAGAATATGAAAAATGATTTAAAACTTTTTGATAATGCTATCAAAGAATTAAAATCTAAAAACTTAAAAACTACAATCAAAAATGACTATATCAAAATTCACATTTCTTCAAATGATGATATAGAAACACTTTCAAAATATTTCATATAATAATAACTTTTTTAATCTAACTTTATAAAAGATTTCGATAAAATGTAGCTAGTTTTATAAACTAAACTGTAATTTTCGGAGGAGTCAATGTTAGACATAAGTCCTGTCTTACTGCTTAGTTCAGCTATAGTATTTTTACTTGTATTAGCTGGATTAAATAGTTACTTATATACACCTCTTATGAAGCACATGGATGATAGAGATGAGGGTCTTAAAAAAGATTTAGAATCTGTTCAATCTGGTGGTGCTGATGTAGAAGCGTATATATGTGAAGCGAATGATGTAATCTCTGCTGCAAAAGCTACAGCTGCTCAAATTAGAGAAGCTGCTGTAGCTAGCGCAAATGAGATTGCTCAATCAAAGTTAAATGTTGCCAAAAGTGAAGCAGAAGAGAAGTATAGCTCTTTTGTAGAAGCTATGAAGGTTGAGAGAGAGTCATTAAAGCAAGGTTTATCTGCTGCTATGCCTCAATTTAAAGATAGCTTGAATGCTAAAGTTAATTCAATATAAGGGAGATGTTGTGAAAAAATTATTATTTACTTTAATTGCACTATCTCCTATAGTTTTATTTGCTAGTGAAGGTGTAGAAACTGATATCTTCCAAAGAACTGTAAACTTTATCATTTTTGCTGCTATTATTTATTATATTTTAGCTGACAAGGCTAGAGCATTTTTTGGTGATAGATCAGCTGTAATACAAGCAGAGCTAGAAAAAGTTCAAGATCTTAAAAAAGAGACTGAAGCTAAAGTTGAAAATGCACAAGCCCAGCTAGAAAAAGCTAAGCAAATTGCTGATGAGATTGTAAAAGATGCACAAGCAAATGTAGATTCAATTAAAAATAAAATAGAAGCTGATATGAATCAAGAGATAGCACAGCTTATGAAAAATTTAGATGAAAAACTTGATGTAGAGTCTAAAAAGATTAAAAGAGAAGTAGTAGAAGAGATTTTAGAAGAGTTATTAAAAGATGAAAATATCAATGTAACTCAAGATTCTCTTACATCTATTATCTTAAACAAGGTTGCATAGATGAGTAACTTAGTAGCAAAAAGATATGTAAAAGCACTAATTGCTTCAGATAATATTAATATTACTTATAATGAGTTAGCACAAATTGCAAGTGCATATTCAGATGAAAAGTTTATGTCAATCATAGAATCATCTGATATTAAGTCATCTGCTAAGGTTGGATTAATTTTATCTTTTGTTGAGAACTGTAGTACAGTTACAAAGAATTTAGTAAATTTACTAGATGATAACAAAAGACTAAATATTATACCTAATATTGTAGATGAATTATCACAAGAACTATCTATTATTAACAATACTTATACTGGTATTGTTTATACAAATAGTGAATTGTCAAGTGATAAATTATCTGAGATGGAAGCTGGTTTTTCTAAGAAATTTGATACAAACTTAACATTAACGCAAAATGTTTGTGATTATGATGGTATCAAAGTTGATATAGATGGACTTGGTGTTGAGATTGGATTCTCAAAAGATAGATTAAGATCACAGATGATTAATCATATTTTAAAAGCAGTTTAGAAAATTAAGGAGAAATTGAATGAGTACAAAAATTCATGCGGATGAAATTAGTTCTATTATCAAAGAAAGAATTGATAATTTTGAATTAAATATAGATGTAAACGAGACAGGTAAAATTGTTTCATTTGCAGATGGTATTGCAAGTGTTCACGGTCTAAAAAATGTTATGGCTGGTGAAATGGTAGAGTTTGAAAATGGTGCACAAGGTCTTGCGCAGAACCTTGAGGAAACTTCAGTAGGTATTGTTGTTTTAGGTTCTAGTGAAGGTCTTAGAGAAGGTACATCTTGTAAGAGATTAGGTAAACTTCTTGATATTCCAGTTGGTCCTGCTTCTCTTGGTAGAGTTGTAAATGCACTTGGTGAGCCAGTTGATGGTAAAGGTGTAATTGAAGCAACAGAAACAAGACTTGTTGAAGAAAAAGCTCCTGGTATTATGGCTAGAAAGTCAGTACATGAGCCATTAACTACAGGTATTAAAGCTATTGATGCACTTGTGCCAATTGGTAGAGGTCAAAGAGAGCTTATTATTGGTGATAGACAAACTGGTAAAACTACAGTTGCAATTGATGCAATTATTAACCAAAAAGGTCAAGATGTAAAATGTATTTATGTTGCAATTGGTCAAAAAGATTCTTCTGTAGCTAATATTGTTGGTGCACTAGAAGCTGCTGGAGCAATGGAGTATACTACTATCGTTACTGCTGGGGCATCAGCTTCATCTGCACTTCAGTTCTTAGCACCATATGCTGGTGTTACACTTGCTGAATACTACAGAGATAATGGTCAGCATGCTCTAATTGTTTATGATGATTTATCTAAGCATGCTGTTGCCTATAGAGAGATGTCTCTTCTTTTAAGAAGACCACCAGGTAGAGAAGCATACCCAGGGGATGTATTCTACCTACACTCAAGACTATTAGAAAGAGCTGCAAAAGTTAATGATGAGCTAGGTGCTGGATCTTTAACTGCATTACCAATTATTGAAACTCAAGCTGGTGATGTTGCTGCATATATTCCAACAAACGTAATCTCTATTACTGATGGACAAATTTTCTTAGAAACTGATTTATTTAACTCTGGTATTAGACCAGCTATTAATGTTGGACTTTCAGTATCAAGAGTTGGTGGTGCTGCACAAATTAAAGCTACAAAACAAGTTGCTGGTACATTAAAACTTGACCTTGCACAGTTTAGAGAGCTTGAAGCATTTGCACAGTTCGCTTCAGATCTAGATGCTGCTACTAGAGCACAACTAGAAAGAGGACAAAGAATGGTTGAACTTCTTAAGCAAGGTGTTAATAAGCCACTAGTAATCCAAAAGCAAGTTGCAGTATTATATGCTGGTGTAAATG
>JADHTT010000038.1 GCA_016784825.1 Campylobacterales bacterium | reverse complement strand
ATTGGTGCCGATTCACATACATGTACACATGGTGCACTTGGAGCATTTTCAACTGGTATGGGATCTACAGACTTAGCATTTGCTATGGTTACTGGTGGAAATTGGTTTAAAGTACCTGAATCTATCAAAGTTGTATTTACAGGTAAGCCTAAAGAGTTTGTATCTGGTAAAGATTTAATATTAGAGATCATTAGAATGATTGGTGTTGATGGAGCATTATATAAAACTTTAGAATTCACTGGTGATACAATTGCTTATTTAACTATGGATGATAGATTTGCACTTTGTAATATGGCTATTGAAGCAGGTGCTAAAAATGGTATTGTTGCATATGATGAAACAACACAAAAGTTTTTAGATGAAAGAACTCAAGCTAATGGTAGTTTAAGAGCCCAGCCTAAAATTCACCAAAGTGATGATGATGCTAAATATTGTCAGACTTTAGAGATTGATGTAGCAAATCTTGAACCAGTGATTGCTTACCCATTTTTACCAGAAAATGGACACTCAGTGAGTCAGGCTGTTGAAGATAATATCAAAGTTGATCAAGTATTTGTAGGGTCTTGTACAAATGGTAGATTAAGTGATTTAAAAATTGCATCTGAAATTCTTGATGGAAAAAAACTAGCATCACATGTAAGAATGATTGTAACACCTGGTACTCAAAAGATACTAAGAGAGGCTACTAAGTTAGGATATATAGATATTTTAGTAGATGCAGGAGCAGTTGTATCAAATCCAACTTGTGGAGCATGTCTTGGTGGATATATGGGAATTTTAGGTGATGATGAGGTTTGTATTTCTACAACAAATAGAAATTTTGTAGGGAGAATGGGAAGTAGAACTTCAAAAGTTTACCTTAGTAATTCAGCAGTTGCTGCTGCTTCTGCAATCTCTGGATATATTACAAATCCTGCGGACTTGTAGGTTTTAGGGAATAGGTTATAGTGATTAGTGAAAAACAAACGAACCAGCAACCCCTAACCCCTAATCCCTATCCCCTAATCACTGAATTACCTTGTGTAATACTCTCAGGTGGTAGATCAAGTAGAATGGGGGAAGACAAATCTCTTCTTCCGTTTGATGGCTATTCAACACTTATAGAGTATCAGTATAAAAAATTATCACAAATATTTTCTAATGTTTATATCTCATCAAAAATAGATAAGTTTGATTTTTTAGAAGACAAAGATCATATTATATATGACTCTAGTGATATTTCGTCACCAATGGTAGCACTAAGCTCAATATTTAAAAAATTATCATCTATTAAAAATATCTTTATAATCACTGTAGATACGCCATTGGTATTAATTGACACAATAGAAAAACTTATAGATAATCACAATGGATATGATATAACTATTGCTACAAGTGAAGATAAAATACATAACCTATGTGGAGTATTTAATTGTTCAATTATCGATAATATAGATGATTGTATTAGTAATGATAATCATAGAATAAATTATTTAGTAAGAAATTCTAAGACAAACTATAAAGATTTTGAATATTCAAAACAATTTTTAAATATAAATACAAAAGATGATTATCTGTTAGCGCAATTAAAATAACTTTAGCTTATTTTATTTATAAACTCCTTTAAGTTATTATTAAGGTTTGTATTAGAAAAAGTGTGTTAATCTTAGTGCAGTTTTAAAAACTCATAAAAATAAAGGAAATCGAATGGAAAATAGAAATCTTAAACAAGATCTTGAGCAATTAGATGCGATCTTAAAAGAGCAAGGTATCTCTAGAAGAGATGCAATGAAAATGATGGGACTTACTGGTGCTGGATTTATGCTTGGTGGAACTGAAGCCCAAGCAGCTACAGATTTACAAGCAAGTTCTGCAAAAGGTCATGTTGTAATCGTTGGTGGTGGACTTGCAGGTATGTCAACTGCTGCTAGACTTAGAAACAGTGCATCAGATGTACAAATTACAGTAATTGAGCCAGAATCAACTTCTGTATCTTACCAACCAGGACAAACATTAATCGGTGCTGGACTATGGGATAAATCAGATATTACTTATAAAAGAGATGATTTTGTTCCTTCTGATGTAAAAGTTATTGCAGAGAAAGCTGTTAAATTTGATCCAAAAAATAACTCTTTAACTACTGATAAAGGTACTGAAGTTAAGTATGATATGATGGTTATTGCAGCTGGTGTTAAATTAAACTATGGTGCTATTAAAGGTCTTGAAGGTGCTGGTGAAGCATATTCTTTAGGTGATAATAGAGCATTAGTTTCTGAGCTTAATGCTAAGGGTGCTTCATCTATATATTCTGCTGATGGTGCTGTTGCAACTTGGGCAAATATGCAAAAATTTATTGCTGCTGCAAAGTCTGGTAAAAAAGTTAAAGGTGTATATACTCACCCAAATACTCCAATTAAATGTGGTGGTGCACCAAAGAAAATTATGTACCTTACAAATTCTAGATTAAAAGAAGCTGGAGCTAGAGAAAATGCAGATTTACATTTCTATCCAAATGGTGGTGGAATGTTCGGAATTAAAGATTACCACACTGCAATTGTTAAACAATTTGAAAGAGAAGGATTCAACTGGTCTTATAAGCATAATCTAGTAGAAGTTAAAAATGGTGAAGCTATTTTTGATAATCACGGAAAGAAAAAAGGTGCTTGGGATGCAGATTTAGAAGAGTACACAATGGTGACAACTCATAAAGAAGTTAGAACTAACTTTGATTTCTTACATATCACTCCTCCAATGAAAGCACCAGATGAGATTGGAAAATCTGAAATTGGTTCTAAAAAAGGATGGGTTCCTGTAAATAAAGAAACTTTACAACATGTTAAATTCCCTAATGTATTTGCACTAGGTGATATTGCTGCTGTACCAATGGGTAAAACTGGTGGTTCTGGTAGAAAGCAATATAAAGTTGTTGTAAATAATGTTCTTTCTATGTTAGAGTCTGGATCAATTCCTGCTGATAACGCTAAGTATGCTGGATATACTGTTTGTCCATTAATTACTTCAATTGGTACAGTTATGCTTGCTGAGTTTAACTGGGCTTCTAAGAAATTAGGATCTGGTAAAAATGCTGCTATGACAACTTTACTTGACCCAACTCAAGAGAGATATATTTGGTGGTTATTAAAGTTCTACTTATTAAAGCCAATGACAGTTCACGGAATGTTAGCTGGAAAAGCTTAATAGTTAAAGATTTTATATCTATTATTAAAAGCCCTAAACCTATAGGTTTAGGGCTTTTTTATATAATGCATTTACTTAAAAAAGGGGAACTAATGAAAAAAGAGTTAAATATATATATTGGTATATTTTTATTTTTGGCTATAGGGATGCATTTTAAACAATGGATTGATCACCCTATAGAGCATTTAATGAATATGCCAAGCGGTGGAGCATTTGGTGTACCTGGTATTGCACATCCATTTGTGTTTACACTAGTAGTGTATTTAGTAGTGTATTTATTTAGATCTATTGGATCAGTATTTTCAAAGTCTAAATAATTTAGAGTTTATATTAAAAAAGGCTCAGGTATTTTAACCTGAGCCTTTTTTATTTATGCAGTTAAATAATTATTTAAATGCAGCCTTTGCAGATTCAACTAATGAAGTAAATGCAGCAGCATCATTCATAGCCATATCAGCTAAGATTTTTCTATCTAAAGTAATACCAGCTACTTTTAAACCGTTCATGAATCTAGAGTAATTCATTCCGTTTAATCTACAAGCAGCATTGATTCTAACGATCCAAAGCTTTCTGAAATCTCTTTTCTTTTGTCTTCTATCTCTGTAAGCATATACAAGTGAGTGTTCAACTTGCTCTTTTGCTTTTCTAAAATGTTTTCTTCTACCACTATAAAAACCCTTAGCCATTTTAAGGATTTTTTTGTGTCTTCTTCTTCTTACTACACCTGTTTTAACTCTTGGCATATTTTTTCCTTGCTTTACCTGATACTTACTATTTCGTAAGTTGGTGTCAGTTTTTTAAACTGATCTTGACCGTAATTAAACGGAGGGACTAATTTTCAAAATGAATAATATTTAACTTGCGTTAAAATATTATTAAATTTGACATAACATTCTTTTAACTGCAGATTCGTTTGTAGCATCAACAGTTTGCGGGTTTCTTAGATTTCTTTTTCTCTTTTGAGACATTTTAGTTAAGATGTGGCTTCTAAAAGCACTTCCTCTTTTAATTTGACCATTTTTCTTAACTTTAAATCTTTTCTTAGCACCGCTAACAGATTTCATTTTTGGCATTGTTAGAACTCCTTTCATAAATTTTAAGTCGGTTATTTTATAAAAAACTAGCTTTATACTTTATTAAGAGCACCTACAAATAGATTAATTATAGTTTATGAATAGCGGTAATAAAGCCATATTATAATATTTAATAGTAATATCTTTATCTAATGAATTGACTCTATATGGATAAAGTGTGTATCTATTTCCATTTTTAATACCATAAAATTTTAATCTCTCTTGTAATCTAAGATTTGTTGTTTTAACGGCAGTTATATTATTTTTCTTTAATATTGTAGCAATCTCCTGTGCAAAATGATGCTTGTAGGCAAAATGCTTTTTTGGATTTTCAAATAGTAAATACAGAGGCTTATTAATTAGTAATATAGCACTATTTAATAATAGTACTACAATAGCTATATTGAGACCTATTTTATGTTTAATTCTAAATTGTGGCAGTCTTACTCTATATGAACTTAAAAATGTTTTTACCATAATTGGTATAGCTACTACAACAAATGGTGCAAAATCTTCAATAGGAATACTTTGTCTAAAAGATAGTAAAATTGAAAATATTAATGTGGTTGTAGATATATACCATAATAGATCTAATTCACCTTTTATAGATGTTCTATATAAACTGTATGCAAAATAAAAGAATATAAATGGAGAAAATATAGATGAATATATAGCTACAGTTTCAATAAAGAAGCCCTTTGGTTTTCCTCCACTATCAAATCCATACATCTGCATAGATATACCAAATAAGATTAGAGAAACTATTAAAAGCTTATTGTCTTTATGCTTTAATGAATAGAAGAATAATGCTATAAATAAAATAGCAAATGAATTATCTAAAAATAAAAAAAGAACTAAAAGGATATAAGAGTGCTTTGAAGTGATATTATAAATATATATGTATAAAAGAACAGAAAATATTACTAGAATTGATGTATTGACCAATAGTGATGCACTAATTACACCAGGTAAAGCCATAAATATAGCTGTCGCTATTAAAATGTCTCGATTGCTGTTAATGTATTTTGAACTTAATTTATAAAATAGTATGATACTAAGAAGATATATTAATATAAATGGAAGCCTCAAAGATATATTAGATGGACCAAATAAATATGTAGAAATATGTGTAAGAATTGTTAATTCATTAAAGTTGTGAAAATAGTTTACAGATTCATTGTAGCTTATATCAAGTGTAGTTGCTGCAGTTAATAAAACTACTGCAGCTGTAATTAAAAGTGTAATAAATACAAGACTAGGAAGAGTTAATTTTTTACTCATAACTTTAGAAAGTTATTAATAATCTCATGTCCATATTCACTCATAATTGACTCAGGATGAAATTGAACACCATAAATATCTCTATCTTTAACTTTTAGTGCCATTATCTCTTCATCATCCATAGAGTACGCTGTAGGTAAAAGATCATCTGTGAGAGTATTTTTATCAACAGTTAAAGAATGATATCTAGTTTGTGTAAATTGCTCTGGAAGGTCTTTAAATAATTTATTTGCTTTAGTTACTTTTATTTTTGAAGTTTTTCCGTGCATCATATTTTTAGCTCTTATAATATCTGCACCAAAAACTTGAGCAATAGACTGATGTCCCAAACATATACCAAATATAGGTAACTTATCTTTAAAGTGCTCTATTACTTCTAATGTAATTCCTGCATCATTTGGAGTAGCTGGCCCAGGTGAAAGAATTATTTTTTCTGGATTAAGTGCTTCTATTTGCTGTATGCTCATCTCGTCATTTCTAATAACTTTTAGGTCAGCACCCAACTCAAGACAATACTGAACTATATTGTATGTAAAACTATCGTAATTATCTATCATTAATATCATGTTAGTATTATAGAGATTAACTACTTAAAAGTGCTTAAATATAGATAATATTATTAATTTAGTCAAAGAGCTAATATAATTTTTTATTATAGTATGCTAATATTCCATATGTTAGAAAATTTAGAGATTTATGAGATAGTTAATATCGCTGCAATACTGATAGGTATAAGCTTTGGTGCAATTGCCCAAAAAACACAATTTTGTTTTAATGGAGCAATTAAAGACTATATTTTATTGTCATCGACAAGAAGAGCTGCTTCTGTTATTTTTGCAGTTATTGTTGCAATTATTGCTACAAGAATCCTAGTAATTGTTTTTGGTCTAGATTTTGAAGACACTATATGGTTATCTAAAGATATAAATTATATTACTATTATTATTGGGGGTACACTATTTGGTATAGGTATGATGAATGCAGATGGTTGCAGTAGTCGTCATCTAATTAAATTTGCTCAAGGGGATAGTAGATCTTTAATCACATTACTATTTATCGCAATTTTTGCATATGCTGCTAAGTATGGAATACTTAATGGTATTGTTAATAGTTTAATTTCAAACAAGACTTTTTTAAATATTTCATCATTACTAGAAAATACAGATATAAATATATATTTTGCACTTTTAGTTTTATCAATTATATTATTTTGGTTGATGAAGTCAACTAAAAGAATATTATGCCTAAAAGATGGATTAATTGTTGGACTATTAATTGCCCTTGGATGGTATATTACTGGTATATATGGTGCTACTACACTTGAGCTTGACACAAAATATGTATATCAAACAATCTTAACATTTGTAGGTCCATTATCAAATACATTAGAATTT
>JADHTT010000037.1 GCA_016784825.1 Campylobacterales bacterium | reverse complement strand
AGTATCCTTTTTATTACTGCATCTTTACTTATTGTGGTTAGTATAGTTTTCTCATATTCATTATCAATTTACACAGTAGAGCTTATTGGTGCATCTCAATTTCATTTTTTTATGAGACAACTTGCAGTTGGTTTTTTGGGTATTGTTTTAATGTGGACAATTGCACGATTTAATCCAGATCTTTATTTTGATAGAGCAGGTGAATTATTTTTTTGGGGTTTCTTATTTATTATTTTGATTATGCCATTTTTACCAAGCTTTTTAGTAAAAGAGGTATATGGTGCGACAAGATGGATTAAACTTCCAGGATTATCCTTATCTCCTGTTGAATTTTTTAAAATAGGATTTGTATATATAATTTCAAAATCATTTGCGAATAGATTAATTAAAAAGCCAAAACATATGCCACTAAAAGAGGAGAGCTTACTTTATCTTCCTTATATGATTATATTTATTGTACTTGGTATATTTGTAGGATGGTTACAAAAAGATTTTGGACAGTTTGTTTTGCTTTTATTAATTGCAGCTACATTATTGATCTTTGCAAATAGAAGTTTTAAGATATTTGGTATATTAGGTGCAATAATGCTAATTGCTTTAGGAACATTAATTGCAATAGCACCACATAGGATTCAAAGGATTCAAAGTTGGTGGAGTATGGTTCAGGATAACTTTTTAACTATTATGCCAGATAGTATGGCTAATGCATTAAGGGTGACAGGATTTGATGAACCATATCAAGTTGGACACTCATTAAATGCTATAAATAACGGTGGTTTTACTGGTACGGGACTAGGTGAGGGATCTTTAAAAATGGGATTCTTAAGTGAAGTACATACAGACTTTGTATTAGCAGGTATCACTGAGGAGATAGGCTTTATAGGATTATTTCTAGTTGTAAGCTTACTATTAATTGTAGTGCAAAGGATGATTAGAGTTAGTAGGCGTGTAGAAGATAATATATATCATCTGTTTACATTGGGTATTGCTTTGTCTATTGTTTTTGCATTATTAATAAATTTTGCTGGAATTACAGGATCAATACCTATTAAAGGTATGGCTGTACCACTTTTAAGCTATGGCGGTAGTTCTATGTTATCAATGTGTATTGCAATTGGTTTAGTACTTTCGATTAGTAGAAAAGTACCAAATAAAAAAAGGAATAAAAGTTGATAAATACAATTGTTGTTACTGGAGGTGGTACAGGTGGGCATCTTAGTATTGCAAAAGTTTTAATTGATGGATTTAAACAAAAAGGCTTTAAAGTTATTTTTATAGGTTCTACCAAAGGTAGTGATAAAGATTGGTTTGAACAATATCCTAATTTAGATAAGGCCTATTTTCTTGATACAAAAGGTGTAGTAAATCAAAATATTATAGGGAAACTCAATTCATTATGGATGATATTTAAAGCTACAAAAAAATGTCTAAATATTTTCAAAGAGCATAATGTAGATAAAGTTATTAGTGTAGGTGGATTTTCTGCATCACCAGCATCTTTTGCAGCTATAATCTCAAACGTAGATTTTTATATCCATGAACAAAATTCAGTAATGGGTAGATTAAATTCTATGACCTCTAAAGCAGCCAAAGAGGTATTTGGTTCATATAATAATGCAACTTCTAAGATTGACTATCCAGTAGATGAAATATATTTTAATAATCAAAGAGTAAGAACAAACTGTAATACTATTATATTTTTAGGTGGCTCACAAGGGGCAAAGTCTATTAATGATTTTGCACTTAAAGTTGCTCCACAACTATCAAAAATGGGAATAAATATAATACATCAAGCAGGTATAAATAATTATAAATCTGTGCAGTTAGAGTATGAAAAATTAGGTATTGATGTAGATTGTTTTGGGTTTACTAAAGATTTAATGAGCAAGATTAAAAAAGCAGATTTAGCCGTATGTAGAGCAGGGGCTGGTACAGTATGGGAACTATGTGCATCTGGAATACCAGCGCTTTATGTACCATACCCTTATGCTGCAGCAAATCATCAATATTTTAATGCAAAATTTATAGAAGATAAAAATTTAGGTGTGATATTAGAGCAAAATAACCTAAGCGAAGAGACATTACTAGAATTTATCAATAGTGATATAGAGATAAAAAGCCAAGGCTTGATCAATTTAATCAAGCCAAATGGTTTATCTATTATGATTGAACGTATCGTTCATTAATTTTTCTGTATCTTCAAACCAAGTAGAATTTTTCTGGGCTTGAATAGCTGGCAAGTAAATAACTTTTACAACACCACTTTGTGCTTTGAATCCTTGAGAATCCATTAGGTTTCTAGTATTTATTAGTATAATTGGCTGAACAAGCATATTATGTTTTTGTGCTATTAGTTTTGCACCTGATTTAAATTTTAATAATCTAGCACCTTTGCTACGTGTCCCTTCAGGGAAAATTGCCACTGGTCTTTTTTCTTCAAACTTTTTAACTTTTGTCTCTTTTAATAGTTTTGCTAAGCCAGCTTTATTTTCTCTATCAACAATAATCATCTTTGGTAACTTTAGAACAAGACCAAAAAATGGTATTTTAGCAATCTCTTTTTTTGCAATCCAAGCAATATTTCTTTTAGAAATAGCTTCAAATATTATAATATCAAGCATAGACTGATGATTTAATACTAATAAATCTGCATTTTCATCAGGTGTACCTTCTATTTCAAGTTTAATACCTAAAAGTTTTAGTTGAATAGCACCCCATACCCGTCTGATTTTGTGATTACTTTTGTTAAATAAAAACATTAATACAATTACTATTGCTACTGTAGAAAATAATTGTATAGTTGTTAAAAAATATCTTATGTATTTGAATATTGTCATTTAAGTCCTTTAGGTGATTTAATCCATCCAATTGTATCATTTGATAAAATGATTTTATTAAAACCATTCTTTTTACCTATTAGTTCAACTGTTTGGGATTGTTTTGTAGTATGGAATATAGTTGAGTTTTTAAGTGGTAATATATAAATATTAGTGCCACTTGCTATATTCATAGTTTTATTTGGTATCATTAACATCATAAATAAGGCTATAGTAATTAGCATGAATAATATATTGATTTTGTGTTTTGTTTTAAAATATAGTCCAATAAACAATATCAATAGTACAGCAAGAATAACTTTTTGATAAAATAACAACTTAGAGTTTTGTGGATTTAGATCGGTTTGTGTGCTAATTAATTCATCAGTCAGTATGATAGGACTATCAATATTAATAAAAGTCTTTTGGATACTATTATAGTATTTAAACTTAATAAATTTATCATCTCTAGGTGTAATAACATAGTAAAATATTGTTTTAATATTATTATTTACTGAAAAATCTTCTATACCTTGCTGTGTATATTGTTTTAATTTAAAGTCTTCTAGATTAGAATCAGTTGCTTCAATTTCTAATACCGATAATAATAAATTGTTATTGTATTGTTTTGTAGTTTGCCCTTTAATATAAACATTTTTTGCAATTAAATTTGAAAATAATTTATCATCAATTGCAATTTTATTAAAGTTTATATTAACTGGATCTAGTGTTTTTTGATATTTGATATTTTGATTTGAGTCTAATAATAATAAAGTGATTTTTGGAAGTAGAAAGTCTTTATTGGCTACTTTAAATTTATATATATTATAAAATTCATTTTTATTTACTTGTTTCCATTTTGAATCTGGATTTAAAAGGGTAATATTTTTTTGATCAGTGAAGTTTGTATTAACTTCATTAAAATCATTAGCTACAATAATTGCTTTGAGTTTGATTGAAAAGACTTGATTTGTATATACATTTTTTGGATGATCTGTATGATAAAGATATAATCTTTCACTTTTATCTTCTGTTGAGAAAAAGTTAGCTTGAGCAAACTTGAGAGTAAGAAGTAGAGCAAGTAGAATTAATTTCATTTTACTCTATCTCCTAAATTTGGCTTACTTAAAGAAACCTTGAAGCATTTTAATACCGTCATCACAACCAAGTAAAGATTCTATAGCTCTTTCTGGGTGAGGCATTAAACCAAATACGTTTTTATCTTTATTACATACTCCAGCAATTTGTTCTACACTACCATTTAAAACTTGATTTTCACCAGCTTTATTACAGTATCTAAGTAGTACTTGACCATTTGCTTCAAGCTCTTTTAATCCTTCTGGATCTATGAAGTAATTTCCATCATGATGTGCAACAGGAATATTTACTACATCATTTACATTTAATTCTTGTAAAAATGTATTATCATTATTTACAACTTTTAAATGATGATATTTAGATATAAAATGTAAGTTGTCATTTCTTTTTAAAGCACCTGGTAGTAGTCCTGTTTCTGTTAAGATTTGGAATCCATTACATATACCTAAAACTTTTCCACCATTTGCTGCAAATTCTTTTACTGCATCCATAACTGGAGCAAATTTAGCTAGTGCACCAGATCTTAAATAGTCTCCATAAGAAAAACCACCAGGAACAACTACTAAATCTGTATCACCTGGAATTGAGTTTTCCTCATGCCATACAATACTAACAGTAGCACCTAGTTTTTCAAATGCATACTTTGTATCGTATTCACAGTTTGTACCAGGAAATTGTAATACTGAAACTTTCATAATTATGCTTCTATAGTGATATCGTAATCTTCAATTACTGTGTTTGCAAGTAGTTGCTCACACATCTTTGCAGCTTCTTCTTTTGCAATTGCTTCATCATTACAGTTTAATTCCATAATAATTTGTTTCCCAACTCTTACATCGGCTACAATCTCTTTAAATCCTTGAGTATCAAGTGTATGGTGAGTTGCTTTACCTTGAGAGTCAAGTACTCCATTTTTAAGTGCTATATTGATTATTGCTTTCAATTTATTTCCTTCTGCTTTTATTATATTTGCGATTATATCTAAAATTGCCTTTTAGAATTACTTATGTAATGCCTTATGGATAGTTTCATATCCATCTAAAATTGTATTTTTAATAGAATCTGGTACATCTACATCTAATTTTTCTCCAGCTTGTAAGCTCTTAGCTTTCTCTTTCCATGAGTTTTCTTTTGCAAAGTTTCTAAGGATTTGTTTATCCATAGAGATAAATTCACCTGCATCAAAATTCTCTTTAGCTATAAATCTTGAGCTTTCTGGAGTTAAAATTTCATCACCTAAGATCCATTCCCCTTGTGCATTTACAAATACCTCAAGTTTAGTATCAACTACAACTATTCCATTGTCATGTGCGTACTTTGTAAACTTACTAAATAAACCTTCTAAACTTGAAATAATTTCTGGAAACACTTCTCTTACTTTAGCTGAATTAAGAGGAATATCTTTTACCCCTTTTGTTGTTGGTGTAAATAGTGGTGTTTCAAATTTATGCCACTCTTCTAAAGAAGATGATAGTTCTAAACCGTATGGATCATTCCCTGTTTTTGTAGCTTCAAAAAGTGAACCTGTTAGGTAGTTTCTAAAAATAAATTCAAACTGTACAACTTCACCATCGATCTCCTCTTCTAGAGGTTTACATAATTCCATAAGTTGACATCTTGGTGCGCACTGAAGTGATTGATCTACTTTCTCATCTAAAATTGCAGTTCTAATTCCAAACTCTTTTGCAAATATTGCTCCATCATTTGAGATAGTAGTTTGAGATATACCTTTACCTTCAATTTCTAAATTTAATGGAATATCAAATACAGAACAACGATCACTTCTTACTAATAATGTTTTTTGATCTTCCCCTGGACATGTATAAAGATCTGCATTTTTACCTATATAAAATAGCTTATATCCTAAATCTTCTAATTCAGCTATACCTTTTTGTGTTGTAGTTTTCTTGGATTGTGGCCAAAGACCAAGTTCAATAATTTTTGTTATGTCCATATTTTCTCCTTATTTTTGCGTTAAAATTAATGCTTTTAATATATTTATACCTGATTGTAGTTGATTGTCATCATCAAGATTTTTTTGAGTTAAAATAGTTTTATCTTCTTTTTTAGTCTCTTCTTTCTTCTCTACACCATTAGCTTTGTCAAGTTCACCTTCAAGATGTTTTTTTAGATCAGCTTCTTTAATAGAAAAATCATCATCTTTTTTTGTAATTGATTTACCTTTATAGCTAATAATATCTGGAGTAATTCCAACTGCTTGAATAGTTCTACCGCTTGGTAAATAGTATTTAGCAATAGTTAATTTAATACCCTCTTTTTTATCATTTGTAATAGGTAATACAACTTGAACTGAACCTTTACCAAAAGTCTTTTCACCAACTACTACAGCTCTTTTATGATCTTGTAATGCACCAGATACAATTTCACTTGCACTTGCACTTCCACCATTTACAAGTACAACCATAGGTAGCTTAGTTAGTGTAGAATCTTTTGTAGCATTAAAACTTTCATCATCTTTTGTATCTCTACCTTTTTGAGATACTATTACCCCATTGTCTATAAATAAATCTGTAGCATCAATTGCTTGTGTTAGAAGACCACCAGGATTATTTCTAAGATCTAATACAATACCTTTTGAATCTTTTTTGTATTGATTAATATATTTTGTAAGATCTTTTGCTACTTTTGAATCAAATGATGAAACTCTTAAGTATAAAATATCTTCAAATTTCTTAGCATGTACAGATTGAATTTTAATAATATCTCTTGTGATATCTATTTTTAGAGGTTTGTTTTCACCTTTTCTTACAATAGTTAATTTAATATCTGTTTTAGGCTTACCTCTCATATGCTTTACTGCTTCATCAAGTGTAATATCTATTGTAGATTTCTCATCAATTTTTAATATGATATCACCAGATTCAATACCTGCTTTTTGTGCTGGAGTATCATCAATAGGAGATATGACAGTTAGTGCACCATCTCTTAGACCTACAACAATACCTAATCCACCAAACTCACCTTTTGTTTGAACTTTCATCTCTTTAAAATGTTTTG
>JADHTT010000036.1 GCA_016784825.1 Campylobacterales bacterium | reverse complement strand
CCACTATCTAGGGCAAGAGAAAGTGTCTGTGAAATTGTTGATTGACCAATAAGGTCCTCAAATCTTTTTGGACGATATTTTAATGCTAAAACTTGATTCATATTATATATCCCTTAACCATTTATCTGCTACATCTTTTAATCCATCTGGATTAGAAGATGCAAAAAATTGTATATCTGTTTTATCAAAACTACTATCACATTGATAATTTGACTCTAAATATTGAACTATAGCCTCTCCACTATGAATTGTCAATACCCCATCCAAATAGTTTGATATTTGATTCTGTATAAGAGGGAAGTGTGTACATCCAAGAATTACACCATCTACATCCTTTAAGTCTTTAAAATAATGATCAAATGTATGCTCTAGTATTGATGTATTTTGAAGTTGTTCTTCAACAATAGGGACAAATAATCCAGTTGCTATTGATGTGATATTTTTATACCCTTTTTCATTCAATGCATCTTGATATTTATTACTATTTATTGTAGCTTGAGTGCCTAAGATTAGTATATTTGATTCTTTATTTGGTAAACTTTTCTCCATAGACAATATACCAGATTCTATTACACCAACTATTGGTATATCAGTATTAGCTCTTAGTTCATCTAAAGCATAAGCACTCGCTGTATTACATGCTACTATTAACATATCTATGTCAAAGTTTTTAAAGAATTCTAATACCTCTAAAGAGTATCTAATAATAGTATTTTTATCTTTTGTACCATATGGCACTCTAGCTGTATCACCATAATAGATAATCTCTTTAAAAAGTTTATGTGTAAGTAGTGACTTTACAACTGTAAGACCACCAACTCCACTATCAAAAACTCCAACCCTCACTAAGATACCTCTAAACTATATTACTATTCATTCATAGATGCAAAAAATGCATCATTAGTGTCTGTTTTTCTCATTTTAGAATATAAGAATTTAAGTGCTTCAACCTCATCCATAGATGCAACAGCATTTCTAAGAATCCAAATTTTCTGAAGCTGGGCTGCATCAAGAAGGAGTTCCTCTTTTCTTGTACCAGATTTAATGATATTAACAGCTGGATAGACTCTTCTATCTGCAGCTTTTCTACTTAATACAACTTCCGAGTTACCAGTACCTTTAAATTCTTCAAAGATAACCTCATCCATTTTTGAACCAGTCTCCACTAAAGCTGTCGCAATAATAGTTAAAGAACCACCCTCTTCTATATTTCTAGCAGCTCCAAAGAATCTTTTTGGCTTATGTAATGCGTTCGCATCTACACCACCTGAAAGTACTTTACCAGATGAAGGTGTCACAGTATTGTATGCACGTGCTAATCTAGTAATAGAATCTAATAAGATTACTACATCCTTACCTCTTTCTACCATTCTTTTAGCTCGTTCAATTACCATATTTGCAACTCTTACATGATTTTGAGCAGGAAGATCAAATGTAGAACTATATACTTCACCTTTTACTGATCTTTGCATATCAGTAACCTCTTCAGGTCTTTCATCGACAAGTAGTACAATAAGTTCTGCTTCAGGATGATTTGCAGTGATACCATGAGCAAGCTCTTTCATTAATTCTGTCTTACCAGACTTTGGAGAAGCTACAATTAGTCCTCTTTGACCTTTACCCATAGGTGCAAATATATCTAGTATTCGACCAGTTAATTTTGTTTGATCATATTCAAATTTAAATGGATCTAAAGAATAAAGTGGTGTAAGATTATCAAACAACGGTCTATTTCTTGATTCATTTACCGGTAAATAATTAATTGCTTCAATTTTTAGAAGAGCATTATATTTTTCTTTATCATTACTTGGAGGTCTAACCTGTCCAGATACTATATCACCAGTTCTTAGTGCAAATTTTCTAATTTGTGTAGCACTAACATATGCATCATTTGAAGTATCAGAGAAGTTACCATCAATAGCTCTTAAGAATCCAAATCCACCTTGAAGAATTTCTAATATCCCAGTGAATAATATAAATCCACCTTCACTTGTTTGTGATTTTAAAATCTCAAAAATAAGATCTTGTCTTTTTAACTCTTGAGGATTTTCTACCCCTTTTTCATTTCCAATATTAATAAGTTCATCAGTTGAAAGCGATCGTAGCTGATCAACTGTCATACCATTTACAGGAGTATGAGTTCTACTATTCTTTTTAGTATTTGTTTTTCTTTTTGCTGGCTGTGTTTCTTGTTCTGACATTAAAATATGACCTCTATATGATTTTTGCTACAATTGTAGCGAAGTAGTATTTGCTTTAAGTTTCTAATTATAGTTAAATATTGTTTATTTTAAGTTTAAGAAAAGTTATAAAATCCTATAACTTTTCCCACATAGTGCCGTTTACAGTATCCATAAGTGAGATACCAAGCTCAGATATCTCATCTCTTATTTGGTCTGATAGCTCAAAATCCTTAGCCTTTTTAGCATCTTTTCTTTTTTCAATTAGCTCTTCAATAGATTTTTTTTCATCTTCACTAATACCAAATTGAAAATAATGATAAGGATCGGCATATGCAATACCAAGAATATCATTTAAAAATTCAAAGTTTGCTATTATCTCTTTTTTTAGAGCTTTATTTTTTGGTTCTTTATCTAATGTATCATTTGCGCTAGATACAAATTCATCTATAAATGCCAATGCTTTAGATGTATTCAAATCATCATTAAGTGATTCTAATATATCCTTTTTAAATTGTTCATTAATATTACCAGATCCCACACCATAAAGTCTTTTCTTTAGTCTATAAAGTTTATCTAGTCGTTTTTTTGATGCGATTAAATCATCTTCACTAAATCCAAAGTCTGCTCTATATGACGCACTTAACATATAAAATCTAATGACTTCTCCAGAATAATGCTGTAGTGAATCTTTTAAGAAGAAGCTATTTCCTAATGACTTAGACATTTTTTCACCATTGATATTTACAAATCCATTGTGTACCCAATAATGTGCTAACTCTTGTCCACATCCTAGTCTAGTTTGAGCAGCTTCATTTTCATGATGAGGGAAAAGCAAATCTGCTCCACCACCATGTATGTCAACTGCATATTTATTGGCTTTTTTAGATAAATGTTTATCTATCATAGCACTACACTCACAGTGCCATCCAGGTCGACCATCTCCAAATGGAGCATCAAATTTTACACCATTATCAAAAAATTTCCAAAGTGCAAAATCTTTTTGATCTTTCTTTGCATTATTTGTATCTACTCTAGCTTGTGAATTTTCATCACTTGCTCTATGTGATATTGATCCATATTGTTTATCTTTTGATGTATCAAAATATACACCATCGTCTAGCTTATATGCATTTCCATCTTTAAGTAATTTTGATACCAGTTCTTTCATAGCATCTAAATTTTGTGTAGCTTTTGGCTCTATTGTATTTGGTAGAATATTTAAAGCATCCATATCAGATAAATAGCTTTGAATATATGTCGTTGTAACTTGCTCTAAAGACTGACCAGTTTCATCCATTTTTTTAATAATTTTATCATCTACATCAGTAAAGTTTTTTACCATTGTCACATCATAATTATTAGCTTTTAAAACCCTATGTAATAGATCAAATACTATTGCACTTCTAGCATGTCCTAAATGTGAATCATCATATACTGTTGGACCACATACATATACACTAGCTTTATTTGCCTCTTGAGATTCAAATAAAACTTTTTCCTTTTTTACAGAATCGTAAAGATATAAACTCATAATATTCCTATTTAAATAATGCTTCTAGGTCTGTTGTATCTTTTGTAGGCTCTTGTGCTGCACTTGCATCTTGATTAGCTTGTGCTGGAGTATCAACATGAACTTCATTAATTTGAATATCAGATTTTGTAAGCATACCAGCAAGTCTAATATTTAAACCAGCTCTACCAATAGCTCTACTTTTTTGATCACTACCTATAGTAACAGTAGCTTTTGTTATAATCTTTTTATATCCATCTTCTTGAATATGTTCTTCCTCTTCTACTTGTACACTATTTATAATAGCTGGAGATAAAGCACGGCTTATAAACATCTCTTTTAGTTCTGAATATTCAATACAGTCAATAGATTCATTATTTAACTCTTCACTTACAGCGTTAATTCTCATACCCTTAACACCTACAATTGCTCCAATTGGATCTATTTGTGGATCTAAAGCAAGTAATGCAATCTTTGCTCTTTCTCCTGGGATTCTAGCACTTGCCATAATCTCTATTTTTTTATCTTTTAGCTCAGGAACTTCTAGTTCAAGTAGTGCTTCTAAAAATTTTGGAGATGTTCTTGATATCTCTACAATAAGTCCATGTTGTTTATCAATTGTTACATTTTTTACAACAGCTTTTACAACATCACCAACCTTAAATTTTTCACCTTTAATTCGGTTTTTTCTTGGCATAATTCCACGAACTTCACCTATTTCAACAAAAGTATTATCCGAAGCATCAATACTTGTTACACTACTAGATATAATCGTTCCTACTTTTGCTTGATATTTTTTAAATAAGTTATCTGAGATATATCTTTGTAATTGAAATTCAAGATTTCCAAATAACACTGTAGCTGCATTTCGACCCATATGTTCAAATTCCATATCATACTGAACAAAGTCACCTACATCTAGGTCAGCATCTAATTCTTTTGCATCATCTAATGATATAAAATTTTCAGTATTATTTGGAATATCGGCTTCAACCTCTTTTCTTGTCTCTTTATCAAACCTAGTGCCTTTTACCGTTTCTGCTGTTAGTCTATAATCATCATTAGCAAGTACTTCTATTTTTTGATATAGGTTTAGCTTCTTATTTACCTTATCAATATCAGCTCCATATGTAAGGCTAAAGTCACCTAATTTTTTTGCAGTTCTAATTAGTGCTTCTACTAATGCTTCTTCAACTTCTTGTAGTCTTAAACCTTTTTCATGTGCAATTGAGTCAATGATATCTAATATTTTTTCCATTATTTTTCCTATATTTGGATTTTCTTAACATTGAATTTGAATGTGATAATTATTGTGAGTCCAATGTGTAGTTGATGGTGATTTTAGCACAATGATACTTTATCATTTATTAAGTAATTTTTAGCTAGAATGAAAAAATATTACATAAGGATTTAAGATGGATATTTTATTAGCAAGAACAGAATTAAAGAGCAAACCAAAGAAAGTAAATGTATCAAAACTCAAAGATGAATTAAAAGATATTAATGATAAATTATTTTACTTTGATAAAGATAATTCACACAAAGATATGATGAGCTTAATAGATACATTTGAAGATGATGGTCACACTGTACACTTTAGAGAAGTTAAGTATGGTTTAGAGGACGATGCATATATGTATGAAGTTCATGTATTATAAGAAACTTTCACAGTGGAAGCAAAAAAACTTTTCATAGAAACTCTTGGGTGTGCAATGAACACCCGAGACACTGAGCATATAATTGCTGAATTAAATGCCAAAGACAACTACACTCAAATCACAAATATAGAAGATGCAGATCTTATTATTATCAATACCTGTTCTGTAAGAGAAAAACCTGTACAAAAATTATTTTCAGAATTAGGACAATTTAAAAAGAAAAAAAAGAAAAATGCTAAAGTTGGTGTATGTGGATGTACAGCTAGTCATTTAGGATCTGATATTATAAAAAAAGCACCTTTTGTTGATTTTGTAGTGGGTGCTAGAAATGTCTCTAAAATTCATGAAGCTGTAAACAACAAAGGTACAGTTGAGATTGATATTAATCATGATGAAACTAATTTTGAATTTGCTCCATATAGAAATACTCTATATAAAGCTAGTGTAAATATATCACTAGGTTGCGATAAAAAATGTACATTTTGTATAGTACCTGCTACTAGAGGTGAAGAGATATCTATCCCACCAGAATTAATTATATCTGAAATCCAAAAAGCTGTAGATAACGGTGTGAAAGAAGTATTACTTCTTGGACAAAATGTAAATAACTATGGTAAAAACTTTAGTGATAATAGAGATAAATTTAACTTCACTAAACTTCTTCAAGCAGTAAGTAATATTGATAAGCTTGAGCGAATTAGATTTACATCACCACATCCATTACATATGGATGATGAGTTTATTAATGAATTTGCCTCAAATCCAAAAATATGTAAATCTATCCATATCCCATTGCAAGCTGGAAATACAAAAGTATTAAAAGATATGAAAAGAGGATATACAAAAGAATGGTTTTTAAATAGATGTGAAAAAATCAAAAGTATCGTTCCTAATGTAAGAATAAGCACAGATATAATAGTAGGATTTCCAGGGGAAAGTGATGAAGAGTTTGAAGATACAATTGATGTAATTAATCAAGTTAAATTTGATCAAATTTTTAATTTCAAATACTCACCACGACCCGAAACACCTGCACAACATATGGATAATCAAATAGATGATGCAACTGCCTCAAAAAGGCTTGATCAAGTTATAGAACTGCATAAACAACATCAAGTTGAACATATGGATGCAAATATAGGTAAGACTATGGATGTATTTTTTGAAGACCTAAAACCAAATGGTGAAATTATGGGCTTTAGTGATAATAACTGCCAAGTATTTGTAAAAGGTAGTGATGAACTATTAGGTAAAATAGCCAAAGTTAAAATTATTAATGCAAGTAGAACATCATTAAAAGGCGAGGTTCTTTAATTTGTCTAGTGGGTTAAAAAAATACTTTACAGTTACAATTGTACCTTATTTATTATATTTAATTACAAAGATTATATATTTAACAAATAAAAAAGTATTTAATTTTCCTAAACAAAAACCAACAAAACCAATAATCGCAGCATTTTGGCATGGAAATCTTCTTATGCAGCCATATCTATTTAAAAAATTTCAAGCAAATATGACATACAAAGCTATGATAAGTAATCATAGTGATGGCGAAGGTATTGCTAAAATGGTAAATCATCTAGGTGTGCAATCTATAAGAGGGTCAAGTAGCAAAGGTGGAGT
>JADHTT010000035.1 GCA_016784825.1 Campylobacterales bacterium | reverse complement strand
AATCTCGTAATCAAATGAAGCATAACCTTTTGTAGTAGATTTTAATTTATCATAGAAATCCATTACAATTTCATTCATAGGAATATCATACTCTAGAAGTACTCTTTTGTTGATATAGTCCATTTTAATTTGTATACCTCTTTTGTCATTTAGAAGTTTAATCACATTTCCAAGGTACTCATCTGGTACAAGTACAGTTGCTTTTACATAAGGTTCAGAAATAGTTTCAATATGGTTAACAGCAGGTAATTCATATGGGTTTTGAATCATAAGTTCTTCACCAGATGTTGTAAGTACTTTATATACAACAGTAGGAGCAGTTGCTATTAAATCAAGATTAAATTCTCTTTCTAGTCGTTCTTTGATTACTTCCATATGAAGCATACCTAAGAAACCAGTTCTAAAGCCACTTCCAAGAGCTGCAGAACTTTCTGGCTCAAAGCTAATTGAACTATCGTTTAATTGTAGTTTTTCCAAAGCATCTCTTAAGTCTTCAAACTTATCAGTATCAATAGGATAAAGTCCTGCAAATACAAATGGCTTAGCTGGTTCAAATCCATCAATTGCTTCTGCTGTTGGATTTTTAGCATCAGTCATAGTATCACCAACAGCAATTGCTTCAGTTGTTTTAAGACCAAGCACAACTATACCAATTTCACCTGCTGAGAGTTCAGATGTTTTTTCTTTTTTGATTGGGTGTGGATACATAAGATCAAGTACTTTATGCTCGTATTTTGTATTCATTATACGGAGTGTTTGACCTTTTTTTATAGATCCATCGTAAACTCTTACAAGTGCAAGTGAGCCTAGATAGTTATCAAACCAAGAATCATAAATAAGGGCTTTTGTAGGCGCTGTCTCATCTCCATTTGGAGCTGGAATAGTATCTACAATAGAATCAATTAGGTCTTTTACACCAAGTCCTGTTTTTGCTGAGATTAGATTGTGTTGTGTACAATCAAGCCCAATAGCTTCTTCTGTCTCTTCAAGTACTCTATCTGGATCAGCAGAAGGAAGGTCAATTTTATTTACAACAGGCATCAAAGTCAGGTCATTTTCCATAGCAATATATACATTTGCAATAGTCTGAGCCTCAACACCTTGTGTAGAATCTACAATCAAAAGAGCACCTTCTGATGATGCTAAAGAACGACTCACTTCATAAGAAAAATCAACATGCCCTGGAGTATCAATGAGGTTTAAGATATAGTGTTCACCATCTTTGACGTAGTTAAGTCTAACCGACTGAGCTTTAATAGTAATACCTCTTTCTTGTTCGATATCCATCGTATCCATAACTTGTGCTGACATCTCTCTGTCTGCAACTGCTCCACACTCTTGAATGATTCTATCTGCTAGTGTTGATTTACCATGGTCGATATGAGCAATAATACTGAAGTTTCTAATTTTACTTTGCAAAGTGGAGTTCCTATTAATCTTTTATATATTTGGCGATTATATCTAATTAATCCTTTTATGCTAAAATTATTATATGACATTAGCACATATTATCATAGGTGAAGCTAGAAAGCCACTAGAATATTAAGAGATGTCTCTGATGAAAGGCTTAAAATATATAGGTGGGTATCGTGCTGTGATTACTTAAAGTGGAGTAATTTCTATAAATGACATGATTATTTATTAGAAAGTTATCACTATACTCAATAATCACAATTCATCCCATAGTGTATCAATAGGTTTAGTTTTACCTTTTTGGACATCATCTAGACCTGCTTGAATAGATGTCATGATTTGCTGAGCTTCTAGTCTTTTAAGTGCTTCACTCATAACTTCATATTCATCTTTTGATACAAGTACTGCTTCAACTTTATTATTTTTTAAAATAGCTAGTTTATCCACAGTGTTTTCTCTAATTAAAGAAAGGTATGTACCAAACTTTTTAGCTAACTCTGATGATGAAATAAGTTCATTTGATCCATAAGTAACCATAATTTTCCCCTTAGTTTTCCGTAATATATTTTACACTTATAGTTTATGTGACCCATCACAAAATGGTGGTGTCTTTGTCTTCTTACATCTACAGATACTATACTCTTTTGTCTCTTCTACATAAAACTTCAAAGGCTTCAACCCTGTCCCTCTATGTGATCCATCACATAGTGCCTTGTCAGCACTTAATCCACATGTACAGTATGCTTGCTTTTTGTCTTTTTCTAATGTAACTTTTAATGGTGTTGTCATGGTTTAGCCTCTTATAAACTTATTATGCATAGATAAAATACTTTGACCAATAAAGTAGCTTAAATGTCCATATTCATTATTGATTTGTGCATGTTTTAAAAATACATAATACAACGCTTTATTTGACTTATTTATCAAAGGTGGAATATATCCTGCATATATACAATGCATAGTCATTATTATTCTTCCTACTCTACCATTTCCATCACCAAATGGATGTATCAATTCAAAATCTGCATGAGCTTTTGCAATATCTTCTAATGTTGTGATTTGCTTGTATTTTTCTACCCAGCTTTCTAGTACTTCTGGTATATCTCTGGCATCTGTCAGATATAGGTCTTCATGTCCAGGAATTATTCTCACTTTTGTAGAATACTCACCTGCATCTGTACGAATACCACTCATTAGTGCAAAGTGAAAGTTTTTTATATCTCTTGTGTCTATAGTATGACTACATTCACTATCATCTCTACACACTATAGCATCTTTGATAATTTTATCATTTAAAGCAGCTAAGTTTTTTATAGAAAATAGTTCTCTTTGTTCAATATCTTTGATAATCTCTTTTTCTTGTACTACTTTATTAAATTGCTTTTGTGTGATTTTGCTTTCTTCTATCTCTAGAGAACCAAATGCATTGTTTAAAGATATGTTGTGTATTAATGCTTCTTCACCATTTTGAAAATATTCAAATGAAGTATTTTGTAGCTGATTATGTAATTGATTCATTTGCTCAATACCAATACTATCAAAGCCAAATTGTTTACAATATTCTACATCTATTCTTAATTTATTTTCATCTTTGATTTTAGAGTCATCATCTCGCCAATTTACTAAAGACATTCTACTTACTTCTAAAGTTTGAGCAAGTTTTGTAGAACTAGGATAAACTTCTAATAATGCTTCTATCTTTTTGCTGTAGGCTATATTTATATAATCAAACATATATCCCTCTTTTGTGCTGTAAAGTATATTGTTAAATATCTAAGTCATTATACACTTTTATTTATTATTTGTAAAGTGAAATGTAAAATATGCAATTCACTTTACAGTATCTTAATACTCATTACCTTCAATAGCTCTATAATCAAACTCAACTACTTGATAATCTTCTACGCTATAGTTTATCTCTATTGGTCTACAACAAACTTCACAGTCATCTACGATATTAGCACTACCATATATTCCAGTATCTAGTAGAGTAGATACATATTGAAGACAATACGGACAGGTATAAAATTTCTCTTCCATATTATATTACTCCCTTATGAATATATTTCATCAAGATAGACTTGATGAATAATATTTTCTATTTCTTTTCTATAATATTCATATGTTCTTGGTACATCTACAAGAGTATGGAGACCTTCATCTGTTTCTTTTAAATAGAATTCATTTTTACTTTGTATTTTTTCATATAAATGTTTAGTAGTATAAGTGATATTATATTGTAAATATTTTTCTATAAATAGCTTTGAGTCATAAAGTTTATTTGTTAAAATATAATATATATCAAAGAGATCTCGGTATTTTTTTCTATTCCAAAATGCCATTGTTTTCATATAGAAGATAGTATCAAGTGATGATATTTTTAGATTTGTATTTTCATAGTGATGATATTGATCCTTAGTCCATACTTCATCTTCAAATATATTAAATGGTGGTATAAAAAATTCAATTTTTACTCCATCAAGGTTAAATACCAAATAACTATAGTCTATATTTTCACCGTCATTTTTAGCATTATCTATAAGTGTATTATTTAGTTTAACTCGTCTAGCTCCATATTTTTCCATAGTTTGAGTGATATAATCAACTTCAAGTGAAAGCGTTGCAAAGTCTAAATCTTCTGATAGTCTATGTTTGATTAAGTATGATAGTGCTGTACCACCAACAAACCTTATATCATTGTTTTTAAATAAATCATCTTGTGCTAATATTTCTAATGTATGTTTTGTCTTTTCTAACACTTATTTCCTTTTTCAATATAAGATAAATGTTTATTAAACTTCTCTAAAAGCTGTATATCTTTTTGCTTTAATATATATGGTTTAAGTCTCTTCATCCCAAAATACTTTATCAATAGCATGAGTTTTTCATCATCATAGTTTTTAAGTATAATGGATATAAAAGTTGAAACTTCATAAATATGACCATTATCAACACTATAGAATAGTTCATTTCCAAATATATTTTTATCAAGTACAATTTGTTTTTGATTAGGTGCTATAATTGGTTTAATTAAAATATTGTTTTGAGTTTTAGACTCTGTTCTTGCTCTTTGCTTCTGATTTTCAAATTCAAATCCTTCAAGAAATTTTTGAAATTCATGATGCTTATTTAGTTTAATTAAAATAGAGAGATAATTTTCTAGTGAGAGTTTACCTGTTTGTTCAAAGCTTCTATATGTTGCGTATTTTATACTAACAATATCGGCAAATTCTTTTTGAGTTAAATCTAATGCAATTCGTTCATTTCTAATAGTACTTTTTACATCTTTTAGTAAGTTATCTAATGTTGAATAGTTAAGTTCCATAAAAACCTTTTAATTAATAGAATAAGATTAATTATATAATAAAAACACCAAAAAGTCAAACTAATTAATACTATTATATTAATAATAATATTATTTTAAGTTTTTATATCGTTAGTATAGACCACGATGGATCATCTTTAAGTGCAGTAGTAAGAAGTTCACCAGTATGATTACATTCTATCCCTATAGATTCTAGTGAGTTTACTGCATTATATTCTTGGGCACATACGATACATGAGCTAAATTCTACGCCATCTTTTTGCATAGTTTGTACTTTGTCTCTTACTCTAGATTCATTTTGTACTGTTTGGATAGATGCTCCCCAAAACATCACATGGACTCTTTTCCAATATCCTCTAGGAATCGATACTCCACCATATAGAAGAGGGAATTTCATGATCGAGTCTGTGTTTGGTGTAGATATTACTATTAGTAGGTTTTCTTTATTCATTGCCTTAATCCTTTTGTTCTATAAAACATATTAACTAAATATTAGATACAATCACATAAATATAATAATTATAAGGGTTTAGTATGTTAGTTGCTCCAAGTATATTAAGTGCAGATTTTGGTAAATTAAATGAAGAGATTATAGCTATTTGTGATGGTGGTTGTGATTTAATTCATGTAGATGTGATGGATGGTCACTTTGTACCAAATATGACAATTGGACCAGTTGTAGTAGGTCCTGTAGCAAAAGTTGCTACAAAGTCATTAGATATTCATCTTATGGTAGAAAACAATAGTTTTTTTATTGACCTTTATGCTCCCCTTAAGCCTGAATATATTTCATTTCATATTGAAAGTGAAAAACACCCACATAGAGTAATTCAAAAGCTAAGAGGATTAGGGATTAAGCCTGCTATTGTATTAAACCCACATAGTACTCCTGAGTCTATAGAATACTTACTTGAAGATTTGGATATGGTTTTATTAATGAGTGTAAACCCTGGGTTTGGTGGTCAAAAGTTTATACCATCAGTTGTAGAAAAAGCAAAAAAACTAAAAGCTTTAATTGAAAAAAGAAATCCAAATTGTTTAATTGAAGTAGATGGTGGAGTAAACAATAAAAACATTTATGAATTAAAAGAAGCTGGAGTTGATGTAGTTGTAGCAGGATCATATGTATATGGTAGTGATGACTACTCTAAAGCTATTAAGTCTCTGCAGGTATAAATTAAATGAGAATTAAAATCTGTGGAATCACAAATCTAGAAGATGCTTTAGATGCTATAGATTCTGGAGCAGATGCATTAGGGTTTGTATTTTATGAGAAGTCAGCTAGATATATTAGTCCAAATGAAGCAAAAAAGATTATAGAACAATTACCACCTTTTGTACAATGTGTTGGTTTATTTGTTAATTTACCAGCTGCACAAGTGGATTTTATTTGCAAAAGAGCTTCTATAGATATCGCTCAAATTCATTTTGAAGCCGATGATAAGTTTTTTAATTCACTTCAAACTAGACATATTAAAGTAATACGAGCACAATCAAAAGATGATATTATAAATTCACAAGGAAAATATGTACTTGTAGATGCTTTTGTATCAGAGTTTGGTGGTGAAGGTAAACGCTTAGAACTTGATTGGTTTAAAGATGTAGATTGTTCAAAGATGATCATCGCAGGTGGTCTTGATTCGGCAAATTTACATGAACTAGATGGATTTAATTTCTATGGCGTTGATGTAAGTAGTGGGGTAGAAGCATCTAGAGGTAAAAAAGATAAGCAAAAAATTATTAGCTTTTGTAAAGAGGCAAATGAACTATCTTAATACACTGATTAGAAATCTTAAAAAATCACCTATTTTATTTGATGAATTTTTAATAGAATTATCAAGACAAAAATCAACATTTGAAGATCCTCAATTAGAATTTGAGCTTTTAGTATCAAATGGTTTCCCTATTGATTTTGTAGATGACTCTGTAGTGTACAAGCCTACAGTTACAAATATTGAAGATCAAGTATTTTGTATAGTTGATATAGAAACAACTGCAGGAAAAGCTTCAAAAGGTCAGATCATTGAACTTGGAGCTGTTAAGTATAAAAATGGTCAAATTATAGATAAATTTGATGAACTTGTATATTGTAAAGAGGTTCCAAAATCAATTGTTGAGGTGACTGGTATTACTACAGATATGCTCAAAGATGCTAGGGTTTTAGAACCTGTATTAAGAGATTTTAAAAACTTTTTAGAAGATGATATATTTGTAGCACATGCAATTAAATTTGATTATAATTTTATTAGTGATTCATTTGAACAATATGATTTAGGCTCTTTAGCCAATGCAAAAATGTGTACTATTG
>JADHTT010000034.1 GCA_016784825.1 Campylobacterales bacterium | reverse complement strand
ATGCAACAGCCAAAAAGTCATCAGCATCAATTGTGTGAAAGTTACCATCTCTATCATTATATTGGACAGTGATATTCATAGCTCTAGTTATCTCTTCATGAAAACCTGGGATACTTAAGCATCCTTCAGTATATACTTGTTCACCATCTTTATGTGTAATAACTGGATTGATTGCTTCAATTAGATTATCAGAAGTTTGTATCTCCTGCTCTGGATTTTCTGGATCTTCAATAGGAATATTTATAATTAGGACATTTAAAGGTACACCTATTTGAATGGCAGCCAGACCAACACCAGCTGCATACATCATAGTATCATTCATATCATCTAAAAGTGTGTGAAGTTCTTGATCAAACTTCACAACATCTTTAGACTTTGTTCGTAATATAGGATTTGGGTAAGTGATTATTTTTTTAATCATATTGAATTATTTATGTTTTGTTATAACTTTATCTATTAGACCGTATTCTAATGCTTCTTGAGAACTCATAAAATTGTCTCTGTCTGTATCTTTTTCAAGTGTAGAGATATCTTGTCCAGTTTGTTCTGCTAGAATTGAATTTAAACTATCTTTCATTCTTTGAATCTCAGCCGCTTGTATTTGAATATCAGTAGCTTGACCCTGAGCACCACCTAATGGTTGATGAATCATGATTCTAGAGTTTGGTAAAGAAAATCTTTTACCTTTAGTACCAGAGCTTAATAGGAATGATCCCATTGATGCAGCTTGTCCTATACAGATAGTACAAATATCGGGTCTAATATAATTCATAGTATCGTAGATACTCATCCCACTTGTAATTACGCCACCTGGAGAGTTTATATAAAGAAAGATATCTTTATCTGGGTCTTCAGCTTCTAAAAAAAGAAGTTGTGCAACTACTGTAGAAGCTACTTGGTCATTTATCTCACCACTAAGCATGATAATTCTATCTTTAAGAAGCCTAGAATATATATCGTAACTTCGTTCACCTCGACCAGTTTGCTCTACAACGTATGGGATATAGCTCATGTTACTACTTTCCTGCTTTTTCGTCTAGAAGTTTAGTGATAACTTTTTGCTCAATCATAGACATTTTGATAGCTGGTAGGTAACCTTGCTCTTCATATTGCTTGATCATAGCTTGACCATCTTGACCAGTCATCATCGCTTCATAGTAAATAGTTTGACTTACTTCTTGGTCACTTACTTCAACACCTTCTGCTTTTGCTAGTGCATCTACAATAAATGTAGCTTTTACACTTTTAACTGCATCTGGATTTACTTCAGCTCTCATAGCATCAATTTTAGCTTGATCTTCTTGAAGTGCTTTAATTTCATCTTCTTTCATCTGTCTAATTTGATTATTTAATGCTTGATTTTCTTCTTGTTCTAATATAGATGCAGGAATAGCAAAGTCATTAGCTTCTACAAGTGCTTCAATATATGCAGGTTTTAATTCTTCTTGGTAGTAAGAGTTCATTTTTTCATTTTTAATTTGCTCTGATACTTTATCTTTTAGCATTGCTAAATCTGCATTTTCTTCACCTTGAAGAACTTGCTTTGCAAACTCATCATCAATTACAGGTTCACCTTTTTCTTGTAGCTCATGTAAAGTTACCTTAAATACTACTTCTGCTCCTGCTAGGTCTGCAGATTGGTACTCTTCTGGGAAAGTAACAGTAATATCTTTTTGCTCTTCATATTTCATACCAATTACTTGATCTTCAAATCCAGGGATAAATGAACCAGAACCAAGCTCTAATGTATGACCATCAGCTTTACCACCATCAAATGCTACACCATCTTTGAATCCTTCAAAGTCGATTACTGCATAATCACCTTTTTTAGCCATTCTTTTTCTTTTGATTTTTTCTAATGGAGCATTTTGACCTGCAATATCACTTAATCTAGCATCAACCTCTTCTTCTGAAGCATCTTTTACTTCAACTTCAGGTAATAGTGCTTTGTAGTCACCAAGATTAACTTCTGGTCTAGCAGAAACTTTTAATTCAACTTGAATTGAACCATCTTCTTGCTTATCAAATTTAGTTACAGCTGGCTCACCAACTAGTCTATCGTTTGAAATTTCAAGTTCATTTAATGCTGCAGTGAATACTTCTCTTAAAGCTTCACCCTCAGCATCTTGAGCCATTTTTGCTCCATATCTTTGTTTAATGATTGCTACAGGTACTTTACCTTTTCGAAATCCTTGAATATCCATAGATTTTGCTGCATTCTTTGCAATTTGATCTAATTTAGTTTCAATTAATTCTTTTGGTAGAGTAGCCTCTACAACTGCGTTTGCTTCGTCTATTTTGTTTACATTATATTCCACGTAAATTTACTCCGTATATTAAAAATTTATAGGATTTTATCCAAAAAGGGCTTAAATAAGATTATTGATTAAGCCACTGTTTAAATATATCAATTTGCTCTTGCGTTTTTTGTGTACTAGTACCACCAAAGCTTGTTCTTGCATTCATTGAATTTCTTAAATTTAGATACTCTACAATTTCATTTTTTACATCTGATATTTCTTCATTTGCATCTCTAATTTCATCGATTGTAAGTTCACTCATATCTTTATTTAAACTATTCGCTTTTGCTACTACATCTTTTGTGATATAGTATGCAGTTCTAAATGGCATATTGGCATTAGTGACTAAATAATCAGCAAGATCTGTAGCACTTAGATGACCAATTTTACAAGCTTCTTCCATAGTATCCACATTTATAATTAAAGTATCCATTACTGCTGTAAGAATATCAAGTGAAATATCAAGTGTTTTAACGCTATCAAATACACCTTCTTTATCCTCTTGTGTATCTTTATTATAAGCTAACGGAAGACCTTTCATAACTGTTAGTAAGCTCATAAGATTTCCATATGCTCGTCCTGTTTTACCTCTAAGAAGCTCTGGCACATCTGGATTTTTCTTTTGAGGCATTATTGATGATGTAGTAGCATATTCATCGCTCATCTTAACAAAACCAAATTCGTAGCTTGACCATAGAATAAGCTCTTCACTTAATCTACTAATATGCATCATAGATACCGATATATTGTATAGTATATCAAGTGCAAAATCTCTATTTGAACTTGTATCAAGTGCACAAAGCGTTGGTGACTCAAACCCAAGAAGTTGTGCAGTTTTATCTCTATCAATATTGTGTGGTGTTCCTGCTAGGGCAGCTGAACCTAATGGACAGTTGTTATTTCTAGCATATGCACTTTCAAATCTTTCATAGTCTCTTTTGAACATATTTGCATATGCCATTAAGTGGTACCCAAAATTAATAGGTTGGGCATGCTGTAAGTGTGTCATACCTGGTATTAGCGTAGTTGTATGATTTGAAGAAATATTTACTAAAGTTTCTATAAGAACTTTTAGTTTGTTTTTTAGTACAATAGTTTTGTCTTGTACATAAAGTGTAAAGTCTGTTGCTACTTGATCATTTCTACTTCTTGCTGTATGAAGCCTCTTACCTGCATCACCAATTAGATTGATTAGACGACTTTCAATAGCCATGTGAACATCTTCATGCTCTATTTTCCATTCAAACTCTCCAGCTTCTATCTCACCTTTGATTCGTAAAAGTCCAGATTCTATTTTTTCTTGATCTTCTACACTAATTATATCTTGTAAAGCGAGCATTTTTGAATGAGCGATACTACCTTTGATATCTTGTGCGTATAATTCTTTGTCAAACATTATAGATGCATTAAATTCATCTAACAATTTTGCATTTGTGTTTTTCAATATTTGTTTATTTGCCATATTTTTCCTATCTTTTATTTGTTATGAATATCCATTTGTGGATATGGTATAGAGATACCTTTTTCATCAAAAGTAAGTTTTACTTTTTCAAGCATATCAAAATTTACTTCCCAATAATCAGCTCTTTTTACCCAAACCCGCAACAATAGATTTACACTACTATTTGCCAATTCTTTTACGGCTACAAAAGGCTCTGTATCGTGTAGCACTCTTATGTCATCATTGGCAAGTTGTAGTAAAATATCTTTTGCTATTTTTAAATCATCATCATAACCAATTCCAAAAATAAGATCTAATCTTCTGACATCTTTTTTTGAATAGTTGATAATATTATTTGCTGTTATTTTTGAATTTGGTACAATAATGACTTTATTATCACCCGTTTTAAAAATAGTATGAAAAAGATTCAACTCCTCCACAGTACCAGTTACCCCTGCAACTTCAAGATAATCACCTATCGTAAAGGGTTTAAAAATCACTATCATTACACCTGCACTAATGTTTGATAATGTACTTTTGAAAGCTAAACCTATAGCTAAACTAGCTGCACCTAAAATAGCAATAAAAGAGGTGGTTTGTACTCCCAATTGATTGAGCGCAGCTAACACTATCACAATAAGTAACAATGTATAAACTACATTCTCTAAAAAGCTTTTAAGTGTTTTTTCAACTTTTGATTTTTCTAAAAATTGTACAAATATATTAGTTGCTACTTGTGCTACTTTTCTTCCAATAATAAAAATAGCCAATGCAATGATAACATTAACAGAATAACCATAAACCATGCTAGTAATATTTTCCATATTTACCCTCTCAAATAATCTCTATTATACAAAAATTGCTATTAAGGCTCAATAACTTCTATAAAATAAAAAAGGATAGCCTTTATAGCTACCCTTTTTATTCTCATCTCTCAAGCTACTTAAATTGGCAGTACTCTAATGTTTTCATCTACTTTTGATTTAAGTGTAGATTCAATTGCATAAAGTGTACCTGTTGAACCAGAGGCACATGAACCACATGCTCCTAGGTATCTAATATAGATATCGTAGTATGGTAGATTTTCTTTGATATCTACAATTTCCATATCTCCACCATCCATAACTAGCATTGGTCTGATATATTCTGCAATTACAGCATCAACTGCATGTATTCTTTGAACAATAGTCATCTTATCAAAGCTCATTTCTCCAGAAGTAGTCGTATTAGCTGCAGCTTCAAGAGCTTCTTGATCCATTTGAGATCTTACATCAGCTAAAATATCTACAAGGTATATATCTTTTGGTTCATGACCACCAGGTCTAATACATGATTTACAGAATGCTCCTGCTTTAGTTATATCAATAATTTGTTCAACTTCTTTAATATCATGTTCTCTAATAGCATTAATAATCTCTTGATGAGTAACTCTTGCACATTCACAAACTATATCTTGGTTTACAAGTGTATCTCTATCTACACCTTTATATTGTGAAGCTGCTTCAAGTATAACATCATATGCCATAACAGAACAGTGCATTTTTTGAGGTGGAACAGCTGGTGTGCCATCATCATCTCTTAAAAATGCTTCAACTTCTGTATTTGTAATCTTAATAGCCTCATCAACTGTTTTCCCAATACAAAGTTCAGCCATAGCATCAGATGATGCAATTGCTGTACCACAACCAAAAGATTTAAATTTACTATCTATAATAGTATCAGTTGTTTCATCAACAAGCCAAAATAATCTTACAGCATCACCACATGATTCTGCTCCAAAATCTGCTACAATTAATCTTGCATTTGCTTTGCTAGCATCTTCTTGTGTAAATTCACCCATTGCTACAGGATTGTTCATTCTTTCTTGAACTTTTTTACTGTATTGTTCCCATACATTTCCACTAATCATATCACTTCTTGCCATGATCTACTCCTTGTTTTTTTATAGTTTTTTATATTTAATGATGATCTTCGATAAATGCCGAAAATGCTTCTTGCTTTGCGTAAGTCATCGAAATTTCTCTGATTCTAGGTACAATTCTTTGTAACTCTTGAATTACATAATCAATCTCAGCTTCTGTCGTAAATTTACTTAATGCAAACATCACAGTTGCATTTGCAATTTCTACTTTTTCACCTAGGGCTTCTACTACAGCAGAAGCTTCAAGATCTTCAGAAGAACATGAACTTCCTGTTGAAATATAAATACCTGCTTCATTCATGTCCCATAGCATCGCTTCACCTTCAATACCTCTAAATGATGCAACAACAATATTATTTAATCTATGATCTTTAGGAACATAAGACTTTGTATCTTCTAGTTCTAAAATTGCGGCTTCTAATTTATCTCTTAACTTCTTTGTGTGGTTAGCAATATAACCAATACTCATATCAGAATTTGCCATCTCAATAGCTTCACCCATTGCAATTGCACCATTATTATAAACAGATCCAGCTCTTTTACCACCCATAACATTTTTTGATCCATGTATATGTGTTACATATGGTGATTTTGCTTTTACATATAATCCACCAATACCTTTTGGTCCATGAAATTTATGCGCAGACCATGTAAAGTAGTTTACACCCAAATCCTGAAGATCAACTTTAATTTTACCTATTGCTTGTGCTGCATCTGTATGTACAGGAATACCTGCTGCTTGACACATTCTTGCAATCTCTTTGATTGGTTGAATTGCACCTGTTTCATTTGATGCATAAAGCACTGTAACTAGTGCTGTTTTATCTGTGATTGCTTCTTTTAGTTCCTCTAGTGAAATTAAACCATTTTCATCAGTGCCAAGATATGTTACTTCCATACCAAATGATTTGCAGTATGCCAGAGGTGACTTAATAGATGCATGTTCCGCTACTGTTGAAATAATATGATTTTTACCATTTTCTTTATCTCTTAAATAGGCATCTAAAAATGTTTTAATTACAGCATTATTACCTTCAGTTGTTGAAGATGTAAATATAATATCATCATCATCGCTTGCATTTAAACTATCATATATCTTGTCATAAGCACCATTTAGTGCAGCTCTACATTCTATACCTTGCTTATATATTACATTTGCGTTCCCAAATATTTTTGTTGATTCACAATAAATTTCTTGGATTTTTGGATCCATTGGAGTTGTTGAGTTATTGTCTAAATAAACTTCCATTATTTTCCTTTTTTTATCCTATCTTTTTTAAATAAGACAATTTTTATCTTCTTTTAAAATAATAATACAAGGTTACTAAAATTATACTTAACTTTAGATATTACTATTTTATTGTATGATTAGCTAAATAGGAGTAAAGATTGGTAAGTAAAATTGAATATTTAAAATCTATTTCATTTTTTAAAGATTTAAGTCAAAGTGATTTAGAAAAAATTGAAAGCTATAGTATTCTTAGAAAGTACCCTAAAGGTTCAATTATGATGTATGAGGGTGAGAG